>JBBITV010000281.1:0-2421 GCA_037440585.1 Chloroflexota bacterium | reverse complement strand
ACCGCCTACATCCAAGAGGGCAGATTCCCTCTCCCTCTGGGAGAGGGCCAGGGTGCGGGGTGATCCCGGGTTGCCAACCGCCTACATCCAAGAGGGCAGATTCCCTCTCCCTCTGGGAGAGGGCCAGGGTGAGGGGCTTGCTGCCTCAACTGCGGTCTCGACCCTCACCCCAACCCTCTCCCAGAGGGAGAGGGGGTTTGTCCGGTCGCGCAAGACGCCCTTAAGTTAGCGCCTATGCCCCCTTGCCCCCTCTCCCCTCTCCCAAATTTGGGAGAGGGGAGAGGGCCCGTCTCCACCACCACTGCATCAAACTTACACAACTGCCGGCAGACGCCACACCGGATACACAGGGCCTGGTGGATGAAGTGCGGCTCGAGCTTCTGGCCGGAAATCGCGTTTACGGCGCAGTTGCGCAGGCAGACTAGACAGCCGGTGCAACGCTCCGGGATGATCTCGTAGCGGATCAGGCCACGACAGACTTTCGCCGGGCAACGACCTTCATGGATGTGGGTCTCGTACTCGTTGCGGAAATAGCGGATTGTCGAAAGGACCGGGTTAGGCGCCGTCTGGCCGAGACCACACAGGGAGCTGCGTTTCACCGCCTCGCCTAGCTCCTCCAGGTACTCGACGTCACCTTCATGCCCGTCTCCGTCGCAGATACGCTGTAGCGTCGCCAGCATGGCGCGAGTGCCAACCCGGCACGGCGTACATTTGCCGCAGGATTCCTCCTGGACGAAGGTCATAAAATAGCGCGCCAGATCCACCATGCACGTGTCTTCGTCGCACACGACCAGGCCGCCGGAGCCCATGATCGCGCCCAGCTTCGTCAGCGATTCATAGTCGATGGGCGTGTCCAGGTGCTCGGCGGGGATACAGCCGCCTGACGGCCCGCCGATCTGGGCCGCTTTGAAAGCCTTACCGTTTGGGATGCCGCCGCCGACGTCAAAGATCAACTCGCGCAGGCTAATGCCCATTGGCACCTCGACCAGGCCGGTGTTGTTGATGTTCCCGACCACCGAGAAGATCATCGTACCCTTACTGGTGGGAGTGCCGATACTTGCAAACCACTCGGCGCCCCGGTCGATGATGAGCGGCACGCTGGCCCAGGTCTTGACGTTGTTGATGTTGGTCGGCTTGCCCCACAAGCCGGACTCAGCCGGATAGGGCGGCCTGGGTCGTGGCTCACCGACGCGCCCTTCGATGGAGGCCATCAAGGCCGTCTCCTCACCGCAGACGAAAGCGCCACCGCCAAGCCTGATCTCGATGTCGAAGTCAAAGCCCGAACCCAGGATGTTCTGGCCGAGCAGACCATACTCGCGGGCCTGAGCAATAGCTCGCCGCAAGTGCTGGACCGCGAGAGGGTATTCGTTCCGGATGTACACAAAGCCCTGAGGCGCGCCAATGGCGTAAGCACCAATGATCATCCCCTCCAGGACCCGGTGGGGATTGCCCTCCATAATGCTGCGATCCATGTAGGCGCCCGGATCGCCCTCGTCGGCGTTACAAACCACGTAACCTGTTGAACGTTCAAGGTTAAACGTTAAACGTTGAACGTTCAACGCGTTGCGGCACAGGCGCCACTTGACGCCCGTTGGGAAGCCAGCGCCGCCACGGCCGCGCAGGCCGGAACGGATCACCTGGTCGATAATCGCATCTGGGGTCAGCGTGGTAAGCGCTTTGCTCAGCGCCGAGTAGCCGCCCAGGACGATGTAATCCTCAATGTTGGTCGGGTCGATCTGGCCGTTCTGGTCCAGCACCAGGCGCATCTGTTTCTCGTAGAATGGCACCTCGTGCTCGTGCGCCACGTGCTGGCCAGTGACCGGGTCAGTGTAAAGCAGGCGCTCGACGACCCGGCCTGCCTCGACGGTCTCGGAGAGAATCTCGGCCACATCTTTGGGCTGGACCTTCTGGTAGAAGATGCCCGACGGCTGGACGACCACCAGTGGCCCCTTCTCACAGAACCCGTGGCAACCCGTTGCCCGGAAGCCAACACTCATATCGAGCCCGCGCTGCCTGATCTCTTCGTGGAAAGCTTCGATGACCTTCTCTGACCCATAGACCCGGCAACCGGTGCCGCCACAGACGCTGATGCACGGGCGATTTGGGTCATGCGCCGCGAGGATGCTTTGTCGCAGCCGCTCAAGCTCGCCGGGAGTATCAACCCGCATAAGCACTGCCTCCCACGGTCACGTGCTCGCCGGCATCACTCCCCCTCCGCTCCCACGCTCCGCTGCTTCCTTGCGCCTCCATCGCCAACTTTTTCAGCAGGCGGTCGACTTTGGCAGAGGTCATTTGCCCAGAATACTCGCCGTCGACGACGGTGATCGGGCCGAGAGCGCAGGCACCCAGGCAGTTGACCGTTTCCAGGCTGATCTGACGATCGCGCGTCGTTTCGCCCGCGTGTATTTTCAGCCTGGTCTC
>JBBITV010000280.1:0-5566 GCA_037440585.1 Chloroflexota bacterium | reverse complement strand
TCCAATGAGGTATCGCGGCGCGGCCCCTCGTCGGTGTCGAAGATGGCGGTCTGGCGGCGCACGCTGCCGTTTTCGACCATGACGAACTGGACTTCGAGGGGCACGATCTCGTCCCTGAACTTGCCCGCATCAATGGCGGCAATAGCGCGCATGTGGCTACGGTAGCTGAAAGCGTCTTGATCCTCGCGGGAGACATGATACTGCCGGGCGACGTTCTCGGCTGTCAGGCCCATGCCCAGATAGACGCCGGGGTAGTTCTCGACCATCCACGGGTTGGGCGCAAACTTGTTGCCGGTCATTGGAATCAGGCTCATCGATTCAGCCCCACCGGCGATGATGCAGCTAGCAAACCCGGCTATGATCCGCTCCGCCGCCAGCGCAATCGTTTGTAAACCCGACGAGCAGAAGCGGTTGACAGTCTGTGCGGGCACGGTATATGGCAGACCGGCACGTAGCGCAATCACGCGCCCCATGTTCAAACCCTGCTCGCCCTCCGGAATCGCACACCCGATGATCACATCTTCGATTTCTTCCGGCGACAGGCTCCTGGCCCGCTCCAGCGCGGCCGTTACGGCTGCCGCACCCATCTCGTCCGGGCGCGTATCCCGCAGAGTTCCTCGCGGGGCCCGGCCCACAGCGGTGCGGGCACCGGAAACAATGACTGCTTCTTTCATTGACTTATCTCCTCTCAGTTCCTCAACGGCTTCCCCTTCTGCAGCATATGCCACAGCCGCTCCTGCGTCTTCGGCTCGCCGCACAATGACAGGAATGCTTCGCGCTCCAGGTCCAGGAAGTGCTGCTCGTCCACCCACTGCGGGCTGGAGAGATCGCCCCCGCAGAGGATGTAGGCCAGCTTGCGGCCGATCTTGGCGTCATGCTCGGAAGCGTAGCCGCCTTGCTGCATCGAATAGACCGCCAGGTTGAGGGCAGCCAGGGCATCGCGGCCGGCGGCGTATAGTCTCGTGCGCACGGGCGGCCGGTAGCCGTCGGCGACCAGTTGCAGGACCAGGCGCTTGGCCTCGGCCAGCAGGTGATCCGGGTTGGCAATGACCCGGTCGCAGTCGGTCAGGAAACCCATCTCGCGGGCTTCTTCGGCGCTCGTGCTGACTTTGGCCAGGCCGATCTGTTCGAAAGCGCGGCGCAGGAAGGGCAGCACGTTCACATTGGGTGTGCGCATCGCAGGAGTGACGATGCGACGCACCAATTCCTTACATCCGCCGCCGGCCGGGATCACCCCCACCCCGACTTCGACCAACCCCATGTACGTCTCCATCGAGGCACAGATGCGCGCGCCAGCCATCGCCACCTCAGCGCCGCCTCCCAACGTCATCCCAAACGGCGCGGTGACTACCGGCCTGGGATTGTAGCGGCAATCCGTGACTAAACTCTGCACCATCCGAATCGCTTTGTCAAGTTCATCGAATAGCCCCTGGGCGGCGGCGGCCACGATGTTGAAGATGTTGGCTCCCGCGCAGAAATGCTCGCCCTGGTTGCCGATGACCAGCCCCTCATAGTTGCGGTTGACCTCGTCCAGGCCAAAGCGGATCAGCTCGAAGATTTCTGGATCGAGGGCATTGGCCTTGGCGTGGAACTCGACACATGCCACGCCATCGCCCAGGTCGACTACACTGGCACTGTATCCGGCCTTGATCGTCTTGCCCGTTGCCTTCAGGTCCTTCAGCACAATCACGTTGCGCCGGGCCGGGAGCGGCTTGTAGGTACGGCTCCTAAAGTCGTAGAAGCTGACAGCGCGCCCGTTCTCGCGCTGGTAGAACGCTTCAGTGCCGGCCGCCAGCATCTCCTTTACCCACGGCGCCACGGGCTTGTCCTCACGTTCCATCCGCTCGACGGTTGCGCGCACCCCCAGCATGTCCCAGATCTCGAACGGCCCTGCTTCGTGAGCGAAACCCCACTTGACCGCATTGTCCACCGAGACCAGATCGTCGGCAATCTCCGGGAACACTTCGGCGGCGTAGGCCAGGAAGTAGCTCAGGGTCGCCCAGATGTACTGTCCAGCGCGGTCCTCGGCGGCGGTCAGGATGCGCAGCCGCTCACCCAGGTCTTCGACGTCGCGCGCCTGGCCAACGGACTCAAAGCGCACTTTTTGAGGAGCTTTGTACTCCAGCGTATTCAGGTCCAGCGTCCAGAACTCGCGCTCGCCGCCTGGGCCGCGCATTTCTTTGTAGAATCCCTGGCCGGATTTGTTCCCTAGCCAGCCGCGCTCGATCATCGTCTGCCGCAGTTGCATCAACTTTGGCGCCCGCAGCACCTCGCGATAGGGATCGTGAGGTATCTGATCTTACAGATTCTTCGCCACGAAAGCGGAAACGTCCTGGCCGACCAGGTCCATTAGCCGGAAGGTGGCCGTCTTGGGGCGGCCAATCAGCGGGCCGGTGATGTTGTCCACCTCTTCGACCGTGTAGCCATTCTCCAGGACGTAGTTGAGGGCATAGGTAGCGAAGATCGACGCCAGGCGGTTGCCTATAAAGTTCGGCGTGTCCTTGCAGACTACGATACCTTTGCCTAACGTCCGTTCGCCAAACCGCACGATGAAGTCGCGCACTTCCGGGGCGGTATCGGCCGTCGGGATGACTTCGAGGAGCTTGAGATAGCGAGGCGGGTTAAAGAAATGGGTGCCCAGGAAATGGGCCCTGAAGTCATCCGAGCGGCCTTCGGCAATACTGGCGATGGGCAGCCCAGAGGTGTTGCTCGTGACGATGCTGCCTGGCTTACGCACGGCTTCGATGCGCGCCATCAGCGCCTGCTTGGTCGGTAAATGCTCTACGATGGCCTCAATGATCAAATCGGCCTGGCCGATCCAGTCAAAGTTGTCCTCCAGGTTGCCAGTGGTGACGCGCTCAACCGCGGTCTCGGTGACGAAGTTGGCTGGCCTGGCTTTCTTCGCCCGTTCCAGCCCGGCATTGACGATCCGGTTGCGGACGGCGGGGTGGTCCAGCGCCAGGCCACGTTTCTCCTCGTCCGGCGTCAGTCTGTCTGGCACGATGTCGAGCAGGTAGACGGGGATACCAACGTTGGCCAGGTGCGCCGCGATGGCAGCGCCCATCGTTCCGGCGCCGATGACCACAGCCCGGTCGATACGGTAGGACATGTGACACCTCCTTGTGTTTTCACTGCAAAGGAATGCCAGCGTGAGCCGGTTGGAAACGATTTTTCAGTCAGTTGTGACCGCCTAAAGGCGGCGTTCCTCTTCTCGCCACAGCTCATTCATCCGCTCGTAGCTGGCGGGGAATTGGCCTGTATAGCGGAGGAACGACGGGATCGGATACCGGATGCCGCCCTGGTGCGTCCCTTCCAGCCCCTCTACGATTTCGTCGAACCAGGCGGCGGGGATCGAGAAAGCCATCTCGGTATCTTCGGTCTGGGCAAAGATGCGGTCGCCGTAACAGGGCAGGATGACCTGGGGCTGGCCAGAGTGCATGGTGGCGATGACGGCGTCGGAACAGTCAATGCGTCCGCTGAAGCTGCTGGTGATGCGTCCACCGCGCTTCCACAAAGCGGCGGTCAACAGGCGCATCACCTGCCCGGACGTGCCGTACACGACGACCACGTGCGGCTCGAAGCTGGTCCGGTGAATTGGCGCGATCAGCACGTATTTGTACTCACCGAATTCGAACTTGTCCGTTTGCGCCTCAGTCACCGCACCGGCCTCGGGCGTCTGCGTATACATCCCGGCGCACGCCCACCCCTGCTCGTAATAGTTGAGCTTTGGCGCGAACCCAAACACGGCTTTGGCCAGCGGGCACGAGAGGTCCTCAGCGCCAATGGCGATGGGCCAACCATAGCGCCGCGCGATGGCGAATCCCTGGCAGATAGCCGTCCGGAAACCGAGGTCTTGCGCGGGCCGTTTCACCTTGGGTGGCAATTCCTCGCTTTCCTTCACCATCCGCACCGCAATCGGGAAACTCTGAGGCCGGACGTGCTTGTCCAGCGCTTCAGCAAACTTCTTCAGGTCGGGCATCCAACTCCTCCTCGATAATGACCAAATCCCAAATCCTAATTTGGTCATTGGGGTTTGGGATTTGGGATTTGGTCATTGATCATTGATTCAAACTTCCGCACTTCCGCCTCGACATCAATCCGCTGTCGATGCACTTGTGGGGTTGGGGCGATCAGGTTAAAGTTAAAGATTAGCCGATTAGTCTGGGCCGCCTTGACCCGGTAGCGGGCGATAGCCTGCTCACGGTCAAGTAACAATTGTGCCTCACGCTCTGCGCACGCCAGCGGTGCCAGGTAGTCGAAGCGGGCACGCTGCTTGCGCTCGTAGTCGATGTGATCGGTGAGGATGCGTTGGGTGGCGGCCAGCTCGCGGCGGATTTCCTTGTCGCGTTCGATCCACTCCGGCGCATAGCCAGCGTTTTCCAGGATCTTGAAAGCCATCTCCCAGTCGCCGGCCCACGGGTTGCCGCCAAGGTCTAGAGGCCGCCCTTTGCCGCGCAGGTTGTCGAACTCGCCGCGGGCCTGCGCCTCAAGAATGCGCTCCTCCACCAGGTCGCGCCACTTCTTCTCCCCCTCGGCCTCGGGATCAGTGCGTTTCTCGACTGGCTGGTCATTTAGCTTAGACACATAAGGTTCCATTTTGACGCGGCATGTCAAAATTCTCACCCGCATATTGTAGCCAGGTTCGTTCTGAAGTCAACCTGGAAGTGGGGCAGGGCTTTCCCAAAGTTGTCACCCCTTCACTGCGTTCAGGGCAAGCTCTGAGCGAAGCGAAGGGTCTCTCCGACGCACAACGAGATTCTTCGCTTCGCTCAGAATGACAACTTGCGGGGCAAACCCTACTTTGGGAAAGCCCTGGGGAGTGGGGTGAGGGCTTATCCCTGCACTTGGGTTTCAGCGCTCTTTGTGGTAGAATAGAAGCCAGAAGGAGGAGGTGATCCTATGGCTGAGGACATCATGCAACGTATCGTAGCGCGTGTGTTGTCGCAACATCCCGATCTCTGGGAAATGTTCCGTATCGACCCGGAGGCCGCCATCCGCTCAGTAGGCATCGAGCTCACTGGCGAAGAATGGACAGCAGTGCGTGAGGCGGGTCGGCGGCAGGCTGCCGCCCTCAAGCCGAAGGCCGATCCGTCGAAAGACCTGGCCGCTAAGCTCAAGGCCGACCTGGAGAAGGCGCGGGCGGAACAGGCGCTGGACTACAACCCCCTCGCCGACGATCTCGCCAGAGCCCATACAACCGAGGAGTCATCCACACCCCTGGACGACGCGCGCGAAGACGTGGAATCCAAGCGGCGCCGGATGAAAGAGGCCCTGGCCGAGGAGCAGCGCCGCGTTCAGGCCGAGCGCGAACGGGCGCTACGCTTGTTGAGAGGAAAGAAAAAAGAGGAGGACAAGTCATGAAATTCGATACCGTCCTCGTCGCCAATAGCCTGCGCGACGTGCCGGCCCTGGCGCGCGGCGCCGAGGCCGCCGGCTTCGATGCCATTTGGACCACCGAGACCCAGCACGATCCATTTCTGCCCCTCGGCCTGGCGGCGGAACACACCCGCCACATCCAGTTGGGCACAGCCATTGCCGTCGCCTTCGCTCGCAATCCGATGAACCT
>JBBITV010000279.1:0-5575 GCA_037440585.1 Chloroflexota bacterium | reverse complement strand
AGAGGGAGAGGGAGTTTGTCCGGTCGCGCAAGACGCCGTTAAGTTAGCGCCTATGCTCCCAGGGGAGTGGGGTGAGGTAGCTTTCGGCGGTTTCTACTTTTGATGACTGCTCACAAACACCGATCATACGGTCAAGACGGACGAAATCGGGCTGGTGAACCAGGCCCATTTTTCTTCGTGTCTTTGTGGTCCGAGCCATACGCACTTGCCAGAACCACCGCTTTTTGGTATCATGTAATTGTATCATGTAATTATGGTAGAATGCCATCGAGATATCAAGGTATGGAAGAGAGGCCAGTAATGAATGCGTGAATTCATCGACGGCGCGACGGCCATCGCCCGCGGCGCTCTGGCCGCCGGCTGCCGCTTCTTTGCCGGTTACCCGATCACCCCGGCGACGCCCATCCTGCTCCACATGCTGCGCGAGCTTCCCAAAGTGGGCGGCGTCGGCATCCAGGCCGAGGACGAAATCGCTTCCATCGGGTTCTGCATCGGCGCCAGCATGGCCGGGATGAAGGCGATGACGGCCACCAGCGGGCCGGGCATTAGCCTGTACAGCGAGAACATCGGCCTGGCGATCATGGGCGAGACGCCACTGGTCATCATCGACGTCATGCGGCTGGGGCCGGCGACTGGCGGCGCGACCACCGTCGCCCAGGGGGATGTGCAGTTCATCCAATGGGGCACCTCAGGCGGCTATCCCATCATCGCCCTGTGCCCAACCAGTGTCCCCGAATGCTACGAATTCACTATTCGCGCTTTCAACCTGGCTGAACGGTTTCGCATCCCGGTCTTCCTGGCGACCGATAAGGAAATTGTCATGACCATGACTACGGTCGACCTGGATGACTATCCCACCGGTATCCCTATCCAGGACCGCGTCCCGGCGCCGTCCCATGGCGATTTCGTCCCCTACGCGATCCGGGAACTGGATCAGGTCCCGCTCTTTGCCTCCGTCGGCGGGCCGCACCTGGTGCGTTTTACGACCTCGACGCACGACGAGTATGGCTTTCTGGTGAAGGACCCGGTCAAGGTGGGCCGGCTGAACGAGCACCTGGCGGCGAAAATTGAGGCGCACCAGGGCGAGTTGGAGATGATAACCGCGGATTTGCAGAAAGGCGCGGATACGCTCCTGATTAGCTATGGGATCACGGCGCGGTCAATGCTGGATGCGGTCAGGCTGGCGCGGGCGCGGGGGCGCCGGGTATCGGCGCTGACGGTCTACTCGTTGTGGCCGGTACCGGGGCAGGCGATCCGGCGGGCGGTCGAGGGCCACCGGCGCGTGGTGGTGGCGGAGTTGAACCTGGGGCAATACCGGCGCGAGATCGTGCGGATCGTGGGCCGTGATGCGGAAGTGGTGGGCATTTATCGGGTAGATGGCGAGTTGATCACGCCGGAGCAGATTCTGGAGCAGGTGAGATGATAACCCCCATCCTTGAGCCGCCTTTTGAGACTTATCGTGACCCCGAGCATCATACCTATCCCTTCTGCCCGGGTTGCGGGCACGGGATGATCCTGGATAAGCTGAATGCGGCTCTGGTCAAGCTGCAACTTGACCCACATCGCATCGTCATCGTCACCGATATCGGTTGTGTCGGGCTGTCGGATCAGTATTTTAGCACCAATGCCTTTCATGGCCTGCACGGCCGCTCGGTCACCTACGCGACCGGGATCAAACTGGCTAATCCGGACCTCAAAGTGATCGTCCTCATGGGCGACGGCGGCTGTGGCATCGGCGGGCACCACCTGGTCAACGCAGCGCGCCGCAACATCGGGGTAACCGTGCTGGTGTTCAACAACCTCAACTTTGGGATGACCGGCGGCGAACATTCGGTGACGACGCCGCATGGCGCTAACACCGCCACGACCCGCCTGGGCAACCTGGAGCGGCCGCTTGACATCTGCGCGACCGTCGCCGTCAACGGCGCCAGTTTCGTGGCCCGTAAGACCTCCTTCGACAAAGACCTGCCTGATGTCCTGGCCGAGGCCATTTCCCACGAGGGGTTTGCACTGATCGACATCTGGGAGCTGTGCACCGCCTATTACGTTCCGAATAATGACTTCAGCAAGAAGGCGCTGGAGGCCAACCTGGTCGGATTGAACTACGAGACCGGCGTCCTGCACCGGACCGACTATGCGGAGTACAGCCGGGCGTACCGCGAAGCGGGGGCCAGGGTGCTGGGCCAGCCGGTGCTCCAGCCCAGCCCGCTGGCCCCGACTGCGTTTCAGAGCAAGATACGCGAGCGCCGCCACATCATCGTCGCCGGGGCGGCTGGGCAGAAGATTCGCTCGACGGCCCACGCTTTCGGTCGCGGCGCAGTGCTGTCCGGCCTGTGGGTCACCCAAAAGGACGACTACCCGGTGACCATTATGACTGGCCACTCGGTCTCGGAGATGATCCTGAGTCCGGAGGAAATCGGCTTCACTGGCGTCCTCAAGCCCGAGATGCTGGTAGTCCTTGCGCCCGAAGGCTTGAGCAAGGTGCGTCACCACCTGGCGGCGATGACCCCGGACGACGTGGTGTATCTCAACGCTGCCCTGGCACCAGTCGAGACTCGGGCGCGAACAGTCGCCATTGACTTCAAGAAAACAGGACCGGTCCGCATATCGAAGGACAATATAGCTGTCCTGGCACTCTCGATCGTGCTGCGTGATACCGGGCTGTATCCGCTGGACGCCTTTCGAGAGGCGATCCGCACGGGACAGCGGGCGTCGATCGCAGAGGAGAATCTAAAAGTCGTCGACGCGGCGGAGGCATGGAACTCTTAGGAACTCAGGGGAAAACCTTGAAACGCATCGTGGTGATCAGCATAGTGCTACTACTCCTGGCTGGCGCGACGGCACTGGCGCTAACGCTTGAAGAGAAGAAAGCGCCGCTGCCGGCACAAGTCTTGCTGGAGAAAGCGACCGGCCAGCCACAGGCGCGCAACCTCTCGTGCGAGAGCCGCTCGGCCAGCGACCTGGCGGCCTTTTGGGGCTTTAATGTCCCAGAGGCGCAATTCCTGGAAAAGCTGCCACGGTCAGACAACCCGCACAAAGGCTTCGTCGGTTCGCCAGACGATCCGCGCGGTGGACTTCCGCCCAATGGTTACGGCGTGTACGCCGAGCCGGTGGCGGCACTGCTCCAGGCCTACGGCCTGCCGGCCCGGGCCGAGCACCGTCGCGGGCTGAACTGGTTGCGCGAGGAGTTGGCGGCGGGGCAACCGGTTATTGTCTGGGCGACTTATGGGTTCAGGAATCAGCCGGTCCAGACCTACCGCTCCACCGACGGCCAGGAGCACAAGGTCGTGCCATTCGAGCACACCTTCCTGGTTATGGGCTACACCCCCACCGAGTTCCAGGTGATCGACGCTTTCGACGGCAAGCGCAAATCCATTCCAGTTGCGGACTTTGAGCGGGGCTGGTCGTTGCTGGATCAGATGGCCGTCGCGGTGAAGAATCCCTCCCAGGCACCCAGCCGACCTATCAGCGAGACCTGGCAATTCTACGGTCTGCCTCTGGCCGCCCTCCTCTTCCTGGCGCTGGCCCTCATTAGCGCGCGCTACACGTCCAGGCAGTCGCCAGCAGGCGGCGCGCGCGGGCGTCAGGATCGGGTGCCGGCGGCTGCCGGCGCGGCGGCCGGGCGAGCAGGTGGCCGGATGCGGGAAATGGAGACAGCCACGGAGGGCCTTTTGCCTCGCAGCGGCGCACGCGGCCAGAGGCCGCGCTATGGCTATGCCCAGACTTTCGGCGCAATCTGCCTGATCGTCGGCTTGTTGCTGTCGACGCGGCTGAGCGGCTTTAACCCGTGCCTGGCTATCCCCCTCGTCGTCGGCTGTGGAGCCCTGGGCTTCATCCTGGGTTACCAAATTGAGAATCTGGGGCGGTGACGAGCATGAGCACAGTTGGAGTTGGTACGCTATACGTCCTGGCCCGCCCCAAAGGTCAGGACCTGGTGGAACTGGTCAAGGTGTCCGAGCACCTGGCCCGGCTGGCGGGGGGCCGGCCGGTGACCAGCCCCCACTGCACCATCCAGGCCATCTACAATGCCGACGACATCGACGCGGTGCGCGAGCGGCTGGACCTGGTCACGCGGACGGCAGCCCCGTTCAGCGTGCACGTGACAGGCGTTGGGTCGTTCTTCTCCGCCCCGCCGGCCGATGGCATCTTGCTCCTGGTCGAAAAGACGGAGGCCCTGGGACGCCTGTATCGAGCCATTCGTGACGCCGTCGCCGGGCTCGGCTGCACCTGTTATCCATACACGCTTATCGCCTGGGTGCCGCATATTCGCATCGTTGAAGGCCAATGGCCTGACCCTGCGACAGGCTCAGGGCGGGCTCTGTCCACGGTTGTCGCCGATCTCCAGTCGGAGGCGCCAGGCCTGAGCTTCGACGTCGACGATTTGTTCCTCTCGCGGATGAACGAGGCTGGCCAGTGGGAAGAGGTCGGCCGGTTTAGGTTGACCGGTACCAGCCTGGCTCACGTTCCCCTGCGCGACCGCACCGCCCACGTCGCCGACTTGCTGGCGCGGGTACGCACCTTCGTCGGAGAGCGGGCATGGGAGGTCTATCACACCCCCAAGAATCTCGCCATGTCGATCGCCATCGAGGCGGCGGAGCTTATGGAAGAATTTCAATGGCTCACGCCGGAGGAAACCCAGGCCGCCCTGGCCGACCCGGCCCGCCGTGCCGCCATCGAAGATGAGCTGGCCGACATCCTTATCTACTGCCTCAGTTTCGCGAACGTCACCAGGACCGACTTGAGCGCTGCTGTCGAACGCAAGATGGCGCGTAACGAGCAACGCTTCCCGCCGGATGCTCAACCCAGCCGCCTGACCCCACTGGCGGAGCCTGAACGGTAGGCACCTGTAGCTGTTTCGTCGCCATTCCGCCTGACACAGAAGTGCTGTTTTGTGAGATAATCCTGTCGGGCCGCCCAGATAGTCAAGCAACCGTCCAATCTTGCTTTGCGCCTACGGACTTTTCGGATAGGCTCTAATACTACAACGAGACTTTGTCATTCCTTCGCTTTGCTCAGGACAAGTTCTGAGGAGCGGAGCGACGAAGAATCTCTGTCTACGCGAGCCAATTGCAGGATGGAAGGAGATTCTTCGCTCCGCTCAGAATGACAATTCGGCGAAGTCTCGTTGTATTACTAAGTCGGTGCTCCCGGACCGGGGTTCAGGCTTTAGCTTGCCAAACAAGGAAACGCCGTGCGCTGTGCGCTGGGTATATCCCAAAAGTGTCGGTAGCATAGGGCCTTGTGCCCGCCCAACCACGCCCACAAGGGGCTATGCTACAATTCACCGACACTTTTGGGATATACCCCTGTGCGCTCACTGTCTTGACTTGCCCGCATAGGTGTGCTATGCTAGCCGCGCCCCCGCCGCCGGGGAGTTGTCTCTGGAGGTGTCCCGTGACCGGCAGACGCCTGGCCTTCGCTAGCCTGGCCATCCTTGTGGGAACGATGAGCTTGAGGCTCGCTTCAGCCCAGCCTGAGCGGGTGTTGGTGCAACTTGATCCGGCCTCAGTCCTGGTTGCTCCCGGAACGACCTTTTCACTGACTTTGCGAGTCGAGCATGCTCAGGCGTTGGGTG
>JBBITV010000278.1:3264-5585 GCA_037440585.1 Chloroflexota bacterium | reverse complement strand
TGCGCTATTTAGGCGCTGGATAGACGCCCACTACGAACCTTTTCAGACAAGCTCTCAAGTGGCGTAGGGGCGAGGCAGCCGGAGAGAATCTCTAAACGAAACGAGGGAAGGCGGCCAGGCCGCCTCCCCTCGTTTGCTTGTGAAGCTGCGCCACACCTGGGAACTTACGGGTCCCGGTGGAACACTCCGATTGGATAGTCCTCTACCTCGCCGTAGTCCATTGGACCGTCCGGGACGGGCGGTGAGCCGTAGCTCAGGCGGAATCGGATCCAGGTGAAGTCGCGGGTATCCTGCTCAGCCGAAGGCGTGAACTGGACGCGATACGAGTCCTGAGCAATGGGCCAGAGATTCCCATCCGTGCCCGGTAGGCCCGGGGCTCCAGACCAGTCGACGACCAGATCGTGAACCGGGTCAAACACACCATCCCGGTTCCAGTCGAGCCAGGCACGCAGGTAAAGTCTGCGGTTGTCTGACCGGCCGTAGCGCGCCGCCTTCCAGCCCGAGGTATTGAGGGTAACGATCATGTGCATCGACTGTCCGACGCGGTACCACGGGGTCTCACCCGGGGCCGCTCTTGAAACGAAATCCACGCCATCGTCGAAGTTGTCGGGGAACCTGGCGTCAGTCTCGCCGTCGGCAGCCGGGCCGAGCCACTCCTTGGTGAAGTCACCGTGGTAAACTCCGCCGCTGGGCAGTCGAGTCCTATAGGGCGGTTCGTCGGCATCGCCAAAGCCAGCGACGACGATGGAGGTGGCCGTGGCACGGTTATTAGCAGGCGTGGCGTCCTTGACATCACAGACCGGGCCGGTGACTGTCTGGCCGGATTCGATCTGGACGGTGTTGGTGAGCACCGTGCCGGGCAGCGTCCGCAACGGCACCCGCACGGTCAGCAGGAAGGTATCACTAAACCCGGCCTGGATGTGGCCCAGGAAGCAGGCCGTGTTGGCATGGCCGCACAGCGTGTCCCTGACGAAGACCGTGCCAGGCGGGATGATGTCCACCAGGCGCGCGTGGTCAACATCATCTGGGCCATTGTTGCCGTAGGTGATCTCGTAGGTGATCAACTCGCCGGCCACGATCTGGTTGCCCGTCAGGTTGGGCAGCCCCGTTGACAGCATGCGCTTCTCGACGAACAGGTCGGCGTCTGCGATCTCGACGGTGGCACTGGAGGAGCTCGTCGGCGCGGTGTAACCGTACTCGTCGGTGGCGCCCTGGACCGTCGCCGTGTCGGTGGTTACTGGCGGCACACGATTCTGGGTGCTCGTGAGGGCGGTGAAGTTGATCGTCACCGTAAAGGCCTCGCCTGGGCGCAGGTCACGGTCGAAGCCGAAGGGCAGCGGCCCGGTCAAGTCATTCCAGGTCAGAGTGCCAGGTGGCGTGGTTGAGTTGGGTTGCGGCACGGCCGAGTCGTAGCGCAGGTAGTCCGGCTCGTAGGTATCCTCTAGCGGGATGTTCACCAGGGTAGTGTTGCCCGTGTTGCGGATCACCACATTGAAGATGACGCGGTCGCCCAGGCTGGCCTTTGGGCACTCCGACGGCTGTTGGGTTACCCGCGTCTTGGTGACTGTCGCCTCGGGGCAGGCGATCTTGATGCTGGCGCTGTCGCTGTCCGACGGCACCTGGTAGTCGCGACCGTCGTGCCGGGCGATGACGTCGTCAGCGCGGGCGGTGTTGCGGGTTACCTGGCCAGGTGGGCAGCCATTCTGCCGGAAGGTGACGTCGACAGTGTAGGTTTGTCCAGGCATCAACGGCCCGCCGAAGCCATTACCACCGCTTTTGGCGCCGGTTAGGTCGTCCCAGATGAGTATGCCCTCGCGTTCCTCATCGGGCGGGAGCGTGGCACTGACAAACATCAGGTAGCGGTGGTCATAGGTGTCCACCAGCGGAATGGTAACCAGTGGCTTATTGCCCGTTGCCGTGATCTGGATGCGGAAGGTGACCGTCTCGCCCCGGCCGATGACGCCGCTGGCGGGTGTGAGCAGCGTCTTCGTCAGCACGATGTCCGGGCACGGGATACGCAGCCGGTAAGTGCTGCTGACCTCGGGCACATTGAAGGTATTGAGGCCGTGAGTGGCAATGGCGCCGCGAATCGTGGCTGTGTTGTCGGTCAGTTGGTCGGGCGGACAGCCCTTAGCGCGGAAGTCGACCGTCAGACTCAGGCTCTGGCCAGGCGGGAGCGATGTTGCGGCGGCCAGGTTGTTCCAGGTCAGCGTCCCGGCCGTAACCGAGTCCGGCGGGATGCTGGCAGTGACGAAGTCGAGGTAGGCCGGGTCGTAGGTGTCGACGAGCGGCAGGGTGGTAACGGACTTGTTGCCGGTGTT
>JBBITV010000278.1:0-3254 GCA_037440585.1 Chloroflexota bacterium | reverse complement strand
GATCCCGCCCTCAATCGTCATGGTCCTCATCTCGGTGGCGACGAGCGGCATGGTTGTAACGGCCTTGTTGCCGTTGTTCTGGATCTTGATCTGGAACCGGTCCTTTTCCTTTGGCCGGACGTCGTTCTGCGTCGGCAAGATGAGCGTCTTGAGGATCTTCAACTCGGGGCAGGCGATGTCCACTGAGGCGACGTCCGCCGCCGGCGACATCACGTCAAACTGGCGCCCTTCGTGCATTGCGGTGATGCGGGTGATACGGGCACGGTTGACCGACGTCTGTTGCAGCGGACAGCCTGTGGCCGTGAACGTCACAGTGATGTTAAATGATTGGCCGGGCAGCAGTTGTCGTCCGAAACCGTGGGGCACCGAAGTCAAGTCGTTCCACAGGAGGCTGTTGTCGACGACGGAATCGGGCGCCGGATTGGCGTTGACGAACTGGAGATTGGCGAAGTTGAACTGGTCTTCGAGTTGGGCGAAGACGATGGGGTTGTTGCCCGTCGCCGTGACCTCGATGTTGAAGGTCACCGTGTCGCCGGGCCGCGCGATCCCGCCCGCCGGGGTGACCAGGGTCTTCTTCACCCGGACGTAGGGGCAGGGAATCTCCACGGTGGCTAAGGCAGAAACGTCGGGCACGGCGAAGGTCAGCCCATTGTTCGCCGCTATCGCGCCCTGGACCATCGCCGTGGTAGGGGCGCGCTGATCAGGCGGGCAGCCAACGGCCTTAAAGGTAACCGTCACGGTCAGGCTTTGACCGGGCAAGAGCGCACGACTCACCAGGTTAGCCCAGGTCAGATTGCCCGGATTAGGCGTAGTCGGTGCGGGAACGGCGTTCACAAACTGGAGATGATCTGGGTTGTAGGTGTAGCTCAGTGGCAGGGTGATGACCGGGATGTTTCCAGTGTTCTGGATCGTGATGTTGAACGTCGCCTGGTCCTGACCAGCTATGCCAGGCCAGATCATCCCGCTAGCGGGTGAGGTGAGTGTATTCGTGACACTCACTCTAGCGCAGGCGATATCGACAGTGGCAGTAGCACTGAATGTGGGCACCGGCTTGTCGTCGGCGGTAATAGCGCCGGTGACCGATGCGATGTCGGCAGTGCTCTGGTTGGGCGAGCAGCCCTGGACGCGGAAGTTGACACGAATGCGGACACTGTTGTCCGGGCCGAGGTCGCTACCGAAGCCCTGGGGTGATGGCCCGGTCAAGTCATTCCAGCGGATAGTGTTGCCTAGGATGCTATCGGGAGCTGGCGTGGCGGAGACAAACTCGAGGTAGGCATCCTCGAAGCGGTCCTCCAGCGGTAGGGTGGTTACGATCGCGCCCAAAGCGTTGGTGATGGTGATATCAAATGTCACCATTTCGCCGACTTTGGCCGGACCGGAAGCCGGAGTCACCAGGCGCTTGACCATATCCAGGCGAGGGACAGCGAGGATGCGGGCGGGACCGTCCCGATAGATGAGAGGGAGAAACATGGTACGCGACCCAGCCTGAGCCGTCGCTGGCTGGACCTGCGTACCGGCGAGCAGCCCGAGCAGCAGGGCAAGGACCATCAGGGAGAAGATGATAAGCAGCCAGGTTTTCTTCATCTTGGGGCAACCTCCTGATGTTATCCGCCGGCAGCGGCTGTATGTAGAGGTAAGATATTGGAGCCTGTCCTGCCGGCAGCCGCCGTATTGGAACAATACGGTCTATTGGATTGTCACACGATACTTAATAGACGGAGATTCAGCCACCTAACATACGGGACGAAACCAACGGTTTCGCTACATCAGGTGTACACAGTTGGGCGAGGAAGTGGGGAGGGATCATGCCTTCGCCAGCCGGCTCTTCAGCAGGTCGATTGCAGCCACCGGCGTCGGATCTGTACCGTTGAGCAGCGCCAGGTAGTAGCTGACATAGTCCCCAAAGTGAACCAACGATAGCATTTGAGCCAGGGTGCTGCGGCCTTGCCCCTCTACGGTGGCATGGGGGATGCGATGTTGAGCGAGCAGTTCAACGGTAACGTTGAACCGCACATGGATCCGCGGATGATCCAGCGCAGACTGCAGCATCACCACGAAGACGTGCTCCGCCATATCGCGTGGGAACTGGTAGCCGACAACGGTATTGTGGCTGAGCTCGGACAGGACGTCGAACCCGGCCCAGGTTTTGGCGTTTTCATTGAACTGAGTCTTCCAGCGACGCGCGACGTCGCTCAGGGGACCTGCACCGTAAATCACCGGCATGCGACTTTCGAGCCGCCGGGCAAGCTGCTTGGCGGGATTCTGGTCGATGGGGGTCTCGATCCCTATTTCACGCTGCATGGCTTTGAGAAGTGCCACAGCTTCGGAGAGCCCCTCACTCATATCCTTCACAAGACCGAGTTTCTGGAGGATGCCCAAAATGGCTGCGAAGGAGTAGCCGAGGGCAGCTCGCGGCTGGGATGGGTAGGAAAATGTGAAGAGAGGCGCCGCCCAGGCACGCGCCAGGTCCGCAAGCTTTCCACCTGTGGTCACGGCGATCAGCCGGGCACCCAGCACCTGGGCAGCCTGGAAAGCGGCGAGGGTTTCTTCGGTATTGCCCGAATAGCTAGAGGCAATAACCAGTGTTTCTGGCCCGACGAAGGCGGGCACTGTATACTCGCGGTTGACCAGGACAGGCACCCGCGACTCGGATTCGGTCAGGCTGCGCGCCAGGTCGCCGCCAATAGCCGAGCCGCCCATCCCGAGGATCACGACCTGCCGGACTTTGGCAAAATCGGCTGGCAATTCCAGGGATTGAATGCGCGACCAGGCATCGGCCAGTTGATCCGGTAGCTCGGCGATGAGGCGGTGCATCCTGCCAGGGTCCAGGGTCGCAATAGTTTCAAGTCGATCTAAGTCATGCATGGGACATCTCCACCCAGATTTGATAGACTTCGCGAGGAGGCCACCCGCTCCACAGTGCCACGATCTTGGCCGCGTCTCTTCCGAATATCCCGGCTTCGCGTTGCTCTTCGAGCGCAGCCCGCACCTGCTCAATATCCCACGCAGTCTGCTCCGGCTCCGCCCAGCCGATGACCAGCGTGAACTCGCCGCGCGGCCCAGTTGCCTTAAAATGGGCGATAGCCTCCGACAGAGTCCCCCGCCACACCTCTTCGTACAGCTTGGTTAGCTCACGCGCCACGGCGACGGGCCGGTCGCGCAGCATGGTGAGGGCGTCATTGAGGCTGTCCAGCAGGCGGTGCGGCGCCTCGAAGGCGACGCTCTCGATCACTTCCCGTAGGAATCCAGGAACC
>JBBITV010000277.1:0-5614 GCA_037440585.1 Chloroflexota bacterium | reverse complement strand
GCGACACCGGTGATGATCGGCATCATGGAAGGGGCGTGCATCAACGCCGTCGATCCGCTCCTGCCCGGCGGCCAGCAGACCGTGGGTATGCGGGTGGACGTCCGTCACCTGGCAGCGACGCCCCTCGGGATGGAGGTCGTGGCCCGAGGGGAGCTCGCCAGCATCGACGGGCGCAAGCTGACGTTCAAAGTGGAGGCTTTCGACGAAAAGGAGAAGATCGGCGAGGGCATCCACGAGCGGTTCATCATTGATGTTGAGCGGTTTTACAGCCGGTTGCAGAGCAAGGAAGTAAGACGTGAAACGTAAAACGCGAAGAGGTCTATAGAGCGCTGAATCTCTCAGGGAAGATATAGCTCAGTGAAGACTGCATCACGTTTTACGTTTCACGTTTTACGCAATGACCGGATGTTCCGAAACTTGCCGTACTGCCCACCGGCCATCTGGTTGCAAGCGCACCTCAAATACGGATTGGGTTGGGGTCATCACTAACCAGTATTGGGCTCCCCGCTCGTGCCAGGTGCGCCCCAGGTCGGCTATGCGCTGGACCCGGCCCTGCCAGGTGAAGGCCAGCGGGCGCGGTTGGCCGGTTCTATCGAATTCAACTTCCACCACTGTAGACACAAAACTCGACTGAGATTTAAACATGATATCCTCGACTGTACACCCTGAACGGCGTTACGACGTAGTTCTCTTCGACATGGGCGAGACCCTGATCCGCTCCCGGCGGCCATTCATCGAGTATCACGGCGACAGCCTCTACGCTGACGTCCGCGGCGCCCAATCCGTCGGCATCACCGGTATCCTTCTGGACCGGGACGATCGCTTCCAGCCGGATGGATACGCGAAGATTCAGAGCCTGGACCAGTTGCTGCCGCTCCTTGAGAACTACCCAGGGAACTCAGGGGAACTTAGAGGAACTCGGAGGAACTCCTAGTTCCCCCAAGCCCCCCCCCAAGTTCCCCTGAGTTCCCCTGAGTTCCCCTGAGTTCCCCTGGTTTTCCTCAAGATAACGTTGGAGCAACCTCAACGCCGCCTCAGCCGATTGCTCCTTGTTCTGAAGGCGATCTCCTTTCCAGACATATTTTTCACACCATTCGACATCTGGCGCAGCTAACGCGATGAAGGTTAACCCGACGGGCTTTTGTAGGGTTCCGCCGCTGGGCCCGGCAATGCCCGTGATGGCAAGGGCGATGTCGCAGCCGAAGAGGCGGCGGGCGCCTCGGGCCATCTCCCGCGCGATTGCCTCACTCACGGCCCCGTAAGCCACTAGCACCGCCGCGCGCACGTCCAACAGCTTCTGCTTGGCCTGGTCGGAGTAGGTCACTACCCCACCCACGAAGTAGTTGGAGCTCCCAGGCACATTCGTCAGGCGGTGCGCCAGCAGCCCGCCGGTACACGACTCGGCAGTCGCCACGGTCAACTTCTTTGCCGCCAGCACCGCGCCGATGACCTGTTCCAGGGGCTTTCCTTCCATGTTCCCTCCACAAATACAAAATGACCAAATCCCAACTCCCAAATCCCAAATTTGGTCATTGGTCATTGGTCATTGGTCATTGGTCATTGAAGAGTGGGCGACACAGGACTCGAACCTGTGACCTCCTCGGTGTAAGCGAGGCGCTCTGACCAACTGAGCTAGCCGCCCAGGTGACAGAAGTATAGCACAGCCGCTATTGCCTGTCAACGCTGCGCGCCGCGCTCTAACTCTTTTCTAACTCGGGCACTTCACCCGTAGCTCATACCGCTCTAACACGTTGCACTTAGAGAACCTCTCTTGTTGCCAAAGGCGACGCACATTATGACCAGTCTTGAACGTCACGAATCCTCGTTCGCCGACGGCTACGGGGACTGCCCCACGGAATATGATATACCTGCCGGTGATCATGCGTTACACAAGCCGATGAAAGCGAGGAAGGACGATGATCGCGAGCATACCAGTAGTTCCATCCAGTGGGTCTGCTGTTATCCGAGGGACTGCCAGGCGAATTGGCACAAAGGAAGCGTACAAGCTGCTAAGAAAACAGGGCTACGTGACTATCGCGGAAGCTGCACGGCGCTCGGGTTACACCTACAGCGCCGTGCAGTGGATGATCGCCAACCAGCACATCCGCGCAACCCGGGTCAGCCCGGCCCGGTGGGTAGTGCACCTGCAGGATGTGCTCGAACGGGCACGGACGTCCCAGGTGGGCCGCAAACGCACG
The DNA here is from genome assembly GCA_037440585.1 of Chloroflexota bacterium. GTDB lineage: Bacteria > Chloroflexota > Anaerolineae > Epilineales > JBBITV01 > JBBITV01. Next base: position 3,416 of record JBBITV010000277.1, on the reverse strand, counting down.
CAGGTAAACTTCGCCAGCCAGCAACAGGCCCCGATCCGTCCAGCAAAATACCGGGACGCGCCACAACTTCTGAGCTTCGTCAAAAATCGGGCCACCTGGAACCATCATGTTCCCGACATTGTCGAGCAAATAATCTCTCACGAGCTCACGGATTGTATCCATCACAGAAGCTTCTCCGCTGTAAAGCCCGCCGGCAGCAACTCGGCCAGGGTAAACACCTGGCGCTCCTCGTGCGTATTCGCTACAATCACTACGAACTGATCCGCCTGACCCGGTTGGGCATTGAACTCCTGCAGCACCTGCCGGCAGGCCCCACACGGCGTCGCGCCGGTCTCGCTGACGACGGCGATGGCGCGTAGATCGCACTGGCCGGCGGTGACGGCCTTGAACACCGCCACGCGCTCGGCGCACATGGAGGATGGATAAGCTGCGTTTTCCACGTTGGCGCCGGTGAACACCTCGCCGGAGGCGGTGAGCAGCGCCGCGCCGACGGGGAAACGCGAATACGGCGCGTAGGCTTGCTCACGCGCCGTTCGCGCTGCCGCGACCAGTCGATCAGCCAGGAAACCCAGACCTGACAGAGCTTGCCCCGAACGAAGTGAAGGGTCTCCGAGACCCGTCAGGTCTTCTGACTCACTCATGCCGTCTCGCCCAACCTGCGAGATTTGCTCCAGGACCTGTGGCTCGCCTCGCTACCATTCGCGACACGCGAGACTGGCTCCTCTTCGTCCCCGTCCCCCGACTCTGGTGGTTGCCGCTTGACGACTTTGACTTTCTTGATGCGCCGGCCCACGACCGACAGCACCTGCAGCCAGGCCCCGTCGGATTCCACCTCGTCACCCACCGAGGGCATCTTGCCCAGGAGGCTGAAGACCAAACCGCCCAGGGTGTCGCTGTCTTCGGTCGGAAGTTGCAAATCGAGTTCGTCGTTGACCTCGTCCAGCCTCACGCGCGCATCGTACACGACCTCCGTTTCGCTGATAGCCTCGCGGATGGGCTCCTCCACGTCGTACTCGTCCTGGATCTCGCCGACAATCTCCTCCAACAGGTCCTCAATGGTCACCAGCCCTGCCGTGCCGCCGTACTCGTCCACAACAATGGCGATGTGAATCTTTTTGGTCTGCAACTCCTGCAGCAGGTCGTCCACCCGCTTGGACTCGGGAATAAAATAGGCGGGCCGGAGCATATCCTTTAGCGGCCGGTCGATCTGGCCGTCGCGCAAGTACCTGAGCAGGTCCTTTGCGTAAAGGATGCCGACAATGTTATCGATGGACTCATCGTATACCGGGATGCGGGAGTGGCCATGTTCGATGACCACGTCCAACGCCTCGCGCAGCGGGGTATTCACGTCCGCGCTGACGATGTCGATCCGCGGCACCATGACCTCCCGCGCGACCGTTTCGCCTAGCTCGAAAATGCCCGTGATCATCTCGCGTTCGTCAGCTTCGATCAAGCCCTCTTCTTCACCGACGTCCACCAGCAGTCGCAATTCCTCCTCACGCATCAGCATTCCCTCACCCGACTCGTCTGGTGCAGCACCCGCCAGGCGTGAAGCCTGGTCGAATAGCCAGATAAGGGGCGAGAGTACCGTCGCCACCGTGTCTATCGGGCCGACGACGGCCAGGGCGACACCCTCGGGGCGTCGTGCGGCGAAGCCTTTCGAGATGAATTGGACTCCAAAGATGGCCAGGAACGCGGCCACCGCTGCAATGATGCGCTCCAACAGCGTGGTCGCATTGAGCACGGCCAGCGTAGCAGTTACGGCTGCACCGATCAGGCCCAGCGTGTTCAGGAGGATCAACGTTGCTAAAGAGCGGCGGGGGTCGTCGAGCAAGGCTTCGATGGCATGGGCGCGGGTGAGGCCCCGGTCGAGCATGCTCTTGAGTCGCACACGGTTGATGGCACTGATGGCGGTCTCGGCCGCCCCCGCGAACGCGGTCACGATCAAAAAGAAAACGAGGAGGCCGAGGTCGATGTAAAGACTACTATCAGATTCCAACAAACTATATTAACTCCCTTTACCTTCTTCCTTCACCCGCGCTGGTACTCCAAAAGCCAGGCTATCGGGTGGAATATCGCGCGTGACGACGGAACCGGCGCCGGTCCGCGAGCGGGCACCAACCTTGACCGGCGCTACGAGCATGGTATCACTGCCAATGAACGCGCCATCTTCAATCACAGTTCTGTGCTTGCGGATGCCGTCGTAGTTGCAAGTGATCGTCCCCGCGCCGATATTGACCTTTTCGCCCACCGTTGCATCGCCAACGTAGCTAAAGTGATGCATTTTCGTGCCGGGACCAATGTAGGAATTCTTAACTTCTGCGTAGTTACCCAGGTCGGCGCCCTGGGCCAGGTGCGCCCCCTTGCGCAGATGTGAATACGGTCCCATGCGCACGTCGTCTTCCAGCACCGCCTCCTCGACCACGGAGAAGCTCACCTGGCAGCGGTTGCCCAGCGACGAGTTGCGAATCAACGTATCCGGACCTATAACGCAATCCGACCCGATAACGGTACGACCTTGCAGGTGCGTATGCGGCAGCAACACGGTATCCTGCCCGATCTCGACGTCCTGGTCAATCCACACGCTGTCCGGGTCAAGCATCGTCACTCCGGCATCCAGCCAGATTGCGCGGATGCGGTCGCGCAGGATCCGCTCTGCGGCGGCCAATTGCCCGCGGGTGTTAATGCCCAATGCTTCCCGGAAATCATCCATGGTAACCGCTTCGACGCGCTCTCCTTCCGCCAGCGCCATGCTTACTAGATCGGTCAAATAGTACTCGCCTTTAGCCGCGCTTGGCCGGAGCCGGCCGACGTGTTCCCAAAGCCAGTTGTCCCGAAAGGCGTAGACGCCCATGTTGCACTCGGTCAGCGCCCGCTGTTCCGGTGTCGCCTCTGGCTCCTCGACGATGGCCTGGACTGTGCCACCGGGTCCCCGCACGACACGGCCAGTGGGGCGCAGGGCAGGATCGGCAACATCGGCGGTGAGCATCGTGATGGCTGGCTGGATGGCAGTGTGGCGGTCCAACAAGCGGCGCAAGGTCATGCTAGAGAGCAACGGCGTATCACCGTAGAGCACGACGACCGTCTCGGCGGAACCGGCCAGACGCGCCTGGGCCTGGAGCACCGCGTGACCCGTGCCAAGCTGTTCGGCCTGCTCGACCATTTCGACGGCGTCCCCCAGCCCGCTACGCAGCGCCGCCGAGTCCGGCGCCACCACGACGGCGAGCCGCTGCGGCGCCAGCCCACGGGCAGCATCCAGGACGTGCCGGATCATGGGCACACCCCCGACTGGATGGAGGAGTTTCGGAATGCGAGACTTCATGCGCGTACCCTGGCCGGCGGCCAGGATCAGGATGTTGACACTCATCGATGTATGGCTCCTTGAATCCCTGGTGCGTGGCACCTCGGAGGTGCCA
>JBBITV010000276.1:0-5659 GCA_037440585.1 Chloroflexota bacterium | reverse complement strand
GATGGGTGAGACCCCTGGGGTCTGGATGAAACAGGATAGCTATGCCGCTTGAATACGACCAGGATTTACAATCCATTCAGGAAGCCCGCCGCCTGGCCGTCGCTTGCCGCGAGGCACAGCGCACGTTCATGAGCGCAACCCAGGAACAGGTGGACCGCATCGTGGCGGCGATGGTGGAGGCCGGGTATCGTGAATCCGAACGACTGGCGGTCGAGGAGACCGGCTACGGGATCGTCGCCGACAAGGTGATCAAGAACCACTTCGCGACGCGCCACCTCTGGGAGTCGATCCGGGACGTGAAGACAGTCGGTGTGTTGAGCCGCGACGACCAGAAAAAGATTATCGAGATCGGCTGGCCCGTGGGGGTGATCGTGGCCTTGACGCCGAGCACCAATCCCACCTCGACCGTTCTTTATAAGGCAATTATCGCGGTCAAGGCGCGCAACGGGATCGTGTTTGCGCCCCACCCGTCGGCGGTGAAATGTTCCGTCGAGGCGGCACGGGTAGTGGCAGAAGCGGCCACGCGCGCCGGAGCGCCCCACGATCTCATCAGCAGCATGACCCAGATCTCGCTGCCTGGCACCAATGAGTTGATGCGCCATTATGCCACATCCTTGATCCTGGCCACGGGCGGCGCCGACATGGTGCGCGCAGCCCACAGCGCCGGCAAGCCCGCCTACGGGGTCGGGCCGGGCAATGTGCCGGTTTACGTGGACCGTAGCGCCGACGTGGTCAAAGCCGCCCGCGACATCGTCAACAGCAAGGCGTTTGATTACAGTGTGATCTGCTCGACCGAGCAGTCCGTCGTCGCCGACAAGCCCATCGCTGCCCAGTTGGCGGCGGAGATGGAGCGCAATGGCGCCTACTTCGTCAACGCGACCCACGCGGACGCGCTAGGGAAGCTGCTTTTCTCGCCAGAAGGCCGCATCAACCCAAAGGCGGTGGGCAAGTCGCCGCAGGTGCTGGCCCAGATGTGTGGCATCCAGGTGCCCGCCACTGCCCGCATCCTGGTCGCCCGGCTGAGTGCCGTCGGTAAGGAGCATCCTCTATCACGGGAGAAGTTGACGACGGTGCTCGGCTTCTACGAAGAAGAGGGCTGGCGCGCTGGCTGTGAGCGCTGCATTGAGATTCTGAAATTCGGCGGGGATGGTCACACGTTGGTCATTCATGCGCGGGATGAGGCCGTGATCATGGCGTTTGGGCTGGAGAAACCCGCGTTCCGTATCGTGGTCAATTCGCTCGGCACGCTAGGCGCAATTGGTTTTACCACCGCGCTGGACCCGGCTATGACCCTGGCGACAGGCGGCATCGGCGGCGGCATTTCCAGCGACAATATTACCGTCCGCCACCTGTTGAACATCAAGCGCGTCGCCTACGAGACCCGGCCCTGGGAGCCAGGTGGCCGCTACCGGCCCGCGCCGCCTGTTGCCGCCACGCCGTTCACCACCGGCGGCCGCCAGATGAGTGAGGCAGAGATCGAGGCGATCGTGCGGCGCGTGATGCAGGAATTGGGAAGATAATAGATCTATCCGTTCAAAGCAAACCACGGTTCCTATATACCAGTTAAACCAGGAGGAGCACCCAACATGCCAGAGATTGAAAAAATTGCCTTGGGGATGGTCGAAACGCGCGGGCTGGTCGGGGCTATTGAGGCCGCCGATGCGATGGTCAAGGCAGCGAACGTCAGGCTCATTGGCAGCGAGTACGTTGGCGGCGGCTACGTCACGGTGATGGTTCGGGGTGACGTCGGGGCGGTCAAAGCGGCCACCGATGCCGGTGCGGCCGCCGCCCAACGCGTGGGCGAACTGGTCTCGGTCCACGTCATCCCGCGACCACACAGCGACGTCGAAATGCTTCTGCCCAAGGAGACCAAGGGCTCTTTTGGCGGGCGCAGCGAATCGTAACCGGTTTTGGGTTTCGAGTCCCGCGTTTCGAGTTAGGCGTCACATGAAACTCGAAACCCGAAACCCGAAACCCGAAACCCGAAACTGGGAACATGAAGCGCCTCTACACCGTTGACGATATCCGGCGGCTCGTCAAGGAGGAGCGCCAGACACAGCTTACACTGGCTCCGGGCGATTTGATCACGCCCGCCGCGCTGGACGAGGCGGCGGCGCTCGGCCTCAAGGTCCAGCGCCCGGCCACTATCAAGCCTGGCATCGTCCCGACGGAGGCCGAAATCCGCCGGGTCGTCCAGGCGATCGTAGAGCGTGCGGGAGGGCAGGTGAACGTCGAAGAAGTCGTCCAGGCCGTGGTAGCCCGATTCCGCGGCCGCCCATTCGAGGCTGCCCCGTCCGACCGGACTGTCATCTCCGGCGGCTGGTCGGACATCGTCACCGAGGCGGAGCTCCGGCAGCGGCTGAAGGGCCGCCAGAAGGTCACTGTCGCCTTCCGGCGTGGCACGCGCTTCACCCCCGCGGCACAGGATTTGCTGAAGGCGTGGGGAATCGACGTCAAGTTTGAATGACCAATGACCAAATCCCAAGTCCCAAAAAGCTTGGGCATTGGGATTTGGTCATTGGGATTTGAGGGAACTGTGGCCGAAGAATTCCAGCTTCGCGCTTATTGCTACCTGGACCAGATGCAGCCGCAGTTTGCGGCCTTTGTCGGGACCATCACGCAGGGTGACCTGCCGGTGGAGGGTATGGCTTCGCTCTACGTGGAAATCTCACCCGGCAACGAGGTGTTCCGCATTCTTGATGTGGCGGTGAAATCGACCGAGGCGCGGCCTGGGGCACAAGTGGTCGAGCGCGAGTTTGGAATGCTGGAAGTTCACTCCTTTGCCAAAGAGGCAGTCAAGGCCGCCGGCCAGACGATCCTCCAGCGCCTCGGTCTGACCGAATGGGACCGCAAGCGACCGGAAATCGTGTCGATCCAGGTGATCACCAACGTCGATCCGTACCAGGCCCAGCTTCTCAATCGCTTCCGGCGAGGCGCGATGCTGGTGGCAGGAGAGACGTTGCTGGTGTTGGAATGCGCGCCCGCGGCGTACATCAATCTGGCGGCCAACGAGGCGGAAAAGGCCGCTAGCATCAAAATCGTCCACGTGTCCTCGGTCGGGAGGTTTGGGCGGATGTGGATCTCGGGAACCGAAGCCGAGGCGCTGACGGCCAAAGCGGCCGCGGTGCAGGCGTTGGAGAGCCTCGAGGGTAAATGACTAATGACCAAATCCCAAATCCCAAATTTGGTCATTGGGATTTGGTCATTGGGATTTTCGCAGGAGCGGACGTGTTTCTGGGCAAAGTCGTAGGCAGTATCTGGGCGACGCGCAGGTATGAGGGCCTGGAAGAAACCAGGTTGCTGCTCGTACAGCCAGTGAACAAACGGCTGGAGCCGATTGGGCGGCCATTGGCAGCCGCCGATGTGGTGGACGCCGGCTACAGCGACACTGTCTTCCTTGTCCGCGCCCGCGAAGCGTCTCTGGCCCTCCCAGTCAAAGGCCTCCCGGTGGATCTGGCCATCGTCGGCGTGGTGGATACGGTGGATGTCCTGGATGGCATGGAATTTGAGCTTCCTCCCGGCTACACCCGCTTCAGTTGAACGTTCAACGTTCCAACGTGTAACGGACCATGGTCATCGCCAAAGTGATTGGGACAGTCGTATCGACAGTGAAACATCCGGCCTACCGCGGCTGGAAATTGCTGGTTGTGCAGCCACTCAATCTCCCCGGCGCGCCTGAGGAGGAATCTTTTGTGGCCATTGATGAGGCCCGGGCCGGGCTTGGTGATACGGTGCTGGTGATGCGCGAAGGTTATGGCGCGCGGCAGATCGTGGCTAACCTTGAGGCCCCAATCATTTCGGTGGTCATCGGGGTAGTGGATTCAGTCGAAATGACTACAACGGATTAGAGGAAGGAACGGATTAGGAAATGGAATCCGTTCCTTCCTCTAATCCGTTGTAGTGTTTGAGAGCGAAAATGGAAATCATTCCTGGCCTACACCAGATCTCCCTCGGCTTCGTCAACAGCTTCGCCATCGTCCACGACGGTGGCGTAACTCTCGTCGATGCCGGCTTCCGTGGCCACGCCCGGCGCATTCTGGATTACGTCGCCAGTATTGGATACCGCCCAGACGAAGTCTCCCACCTCGTTGTCACCCACGCCGACTATGACCACATCGGCGACCTGGCCGAGTTGAAGCGGCGAACCGGCGCGGAAGTCGTTGCGCACCGGCTGGAAGCGTCGGTCGTCGAGGGGCGTGACCCAGGACGGAAGCCCGGACCGGGGCTGATGGGGCGACTGTTGAGCATCTCGCTTACCCTGGGCCATCGGATCTGGCCGGTAGCCCCCGTCGAAGTTGACTGCGTTGTAGAGGACAGTGCCGAGTTGCCAGGCGGGATACGCCTGGTCCACACTCCAGGCCATTCGCCTGGCCACCTGGTCGTCTACTTGCCGAACCGGCGCGCCCTGATCGCTGGCGATCTGCTGAACCATCATCGGCACCTGGGCAAAGCCCCCGCCTACCTGGTGCCGGACCCGGTCGCACTGCCCGCATCGCTGCGGCGCGTGGCCGCGTTGGACTTCGACGTTCTGGCGTTCGGCCATGGCACCCCAATTCGGTCCAGAGCGGCTGAGCAAGTACGAGCCTTCGTGAAGACTATCACTCATGCATAGCCATAAGGACCCCGTAGCTGCGCCAGGCCCGGCCCGCTTCCAGGGGATGGCCGATCCGTTCCAGGGTCTCGATGCTTCGCCGCAAGAAGCACTCGGCTTGCGCGCCGTCCCCCTTGTAAGCCCAAGCTTCGCCGAGCACACGGCAAGCGATGCCTTCTGCTGCGGCGCTGCCCAGTTCTTCGGCCAGCGTTAAGGCTTTTTGACCCAGCTCTATTGCCATCTCGGCTTCACCCATAGCCACCCGCACCTCGCCCAGGGCTGCACAGGCATAGCAGACGATCTCTCTGTTGCCCAGGTCATCACCTCGCCGCAGCGCCTCTGCCAGGTGGTCAACCGCCTGGGCATACTCGCCTCGGTCGGCATGCCACTTCCCCAGGGCTTGATAGACATTGGCAATGCCCCACTTGTCCCCCAACTTCTCGAAGCGGTCCAGGCTCTCCCGGTAGCAGGCCAGGGCCTGGGCTTCATCGCCCAGACAGTGATGTACCTGACCCAGAAACCAGAGGGAACGGGCAATCCCCGAAGCGTAGCCAGCTTTCTGCCTGAGTGTCAGGCTCTTGCAATGGCTTTCCAGCGCCTCGGCATAGCGGCCTTGACTGCACAGGACCTGGCCGAGGGTGGCATACGTGGTCGCAATGGCGAAGGTGTCGCCCAACTGCTCCAGGAGCGCCTGGCTCCGCAGGACGTAGGCCAGAGCCTGGTCGTAGTTACCCTGCCGGTGGCAGACATCCCCCAGATTGTTGCAGAGAATGGCGACGTTATACACGTTCCCGATTTTCTCCCACAGGGCCAGACTCTGCAGGTAATATTCACGGGCCTGGCGCAAATTGCCCTGCCGGACATGGGCGATACCCATCTGTTTGTAGGCCAGGGCGCTGCCCAAGATATCGCCTATCCGCTCGCTGAGACGGAGGCCCTGTTGAAAGTAGTCCATGGCCTGATCATAGAGCCCTTGCGTCGCCAGGACATAACCCAGGTCGGTGCCAACCGTGACCATACCAGGGGCATAGCCCATCTCTTCATAGAGTTTCAGGCTCCGGCGATAGT
>JBBITV010000275.1:0-5686 GCA_037440585.1 Chloroflexota bacterium | reverse complement strand
ACCTGCTCCAGCCACGCATGGTGCTCACCTTTGACAGCTTAATTGAGAACATTTTGCAGGCCGACGGTATCACGCCCGACATGCTCGAAGCGCAACGCCAGCAGCTCCGGCTTATCCGAGATTTGCTAGACCGGATGCATGACGACGCACAGCTCAAGACCCTCGTGGACGAGCGCCGGGCAGAGCTGACCTACGAATTCTTTCTATTGCTCAGCACCGCCATCGATGCCGCACGACACGAGGGCGACGAGACTGAATCAAGGCAACTGCTGAGCCTGCGCGACAAGCTTTTGGCGCTAACCGGCGCCCCGGCCCTCAGCCAGGCCACATCCCTGCCTCGGGACGCCACCGCCCAACAACTGATCGAGGCCTTCCTGGCCGCCCCTGCCCACGTGCTGCCAGACCTGGTCGCCGCCAACCGGCACCTCCTCGACTACGGCTTTTACCGGACTCTGTCGGGTCAGATTGATACGGCACAGGCAGCCAAAGAATCCAGCCGGGCGCAACAACTAAGCGATTTGCGAAGCCGGTTGCTGGTCATCACTGACGAAATCGACCGACAAGTTCGGGAGGCGCTGGGACGCGGCGCTGACCTCCTCAAAGCCATCCTGCAAAGCAGCGATCCCAGGCAGACCATTCGCGATCGCCTGAACGAGGTTGATGAAGCCACTCTCGTCGTTATGCAGTTGAATATTGCCGAGGCCCGCCGGCAGGGCCAGACCCAGGAAGCCGAGGTCCTCGAAGGCATCTATGGCTTCATACTTGCCCAGCTTGAGGAGCAAATGCCACCCGAGATTCGCCTGATGAACCGTCTGATGCGTGCGCCAACCCGCGAAGCGCGGCAGCAAATCCTGAGCCAGGAACCCGGCGTTGACCGGGCGGCGCTGCTGGCCCTGCTCAAGCAGATTGAGGCAGACGCCCGGCAGCAGGGTGAAACGGACCTGGCGAACCAGGTGCAGGAGGTTTATGCCCAGGTAGACGTTCGCGTGGAGGTCCCGCGGTGAGCCGTCACGCCTCGATCCGCCGGACGACCTCCGAGACCCAAATCGAGCTCAATCTGGAGCTCGAGGGGCATGGGGAGGCGATCGTTAGCAGCGGGAGCGGCTTTCTCGACCACATGTTGACCCAGGTCGCCGTCCACGGCCTGTTCGATCTCGCCATCCGCGCCACCGGCGATGTCCACGTCGACGATCACCACACCATCGAAGACGTCGGCATCGCCCTGGGCCAGGCGCTACGCGGGGCCCTCGGCGATAAGGCCGGCATCCGCCGCTACGGCGACGCCCTCGTACCGATGGACGAGGCCCTTGCCCTCGTTGCCGTCGACTGCTCGGGGCGTGGCTTCCTGGCCTATGACGTCACCTTTCCCACGGCCAAGATCGGCACCTTCGATACCGAACTGTTCGAGGAATTCTTGCGCGCCCTGGCCCACAACGCTGGCCTTACATTGCACGTGAGGATGCTGGCCGGCCGCAACAGCCACCACATGGCAGAGGCGATGTTCAAGGCTTTGGGCCGCGCGTTGCGTGTGGCTGTGGAACTTGACCCGGCGCGGGGGGGTGTTCCGTCTACGAAGGGAACTTTAAGTTGAGGACTCTGGAGTCCCGAACTTGGTTGGCCATTATCGACTACGGTAGTTCCAATTTGCGCAGCGTCCAAAAAGCCTTTGAGCGGGTTGGCGCCGAGACGATCGTGACCAGCGATCCGGCGGTCATCGACGCGGCGCCAGCCGTGGCGTTTCCCGGCCAGGGGGCCTTCGGTGACGCGATGGATAACCTGCGCCGGCACGGCCTGCTGGAGCCGATCTACCGCGCAGTGCAGAGCGGCAAGCCATTTTTCGGCATTTGCGTCGGAATGCAGGTCCTGTTCGAGATCGGTGAGGAGATGGGGCTGCACCAGGGCCTGGGCATCTTCCCCGGCCGCGTGCCGCGCTTCCCCGACGGGATGACGACACCGGACGGCGCGTGCAAAATCCCGCATATCGGGTGGAACCAGATCCACATCCGGCAACCCAATCCCCTCCTGATTGGCATTGATGATGGCAGCTTCGTCTATTTCGACCATTCATTTTATGTCGATCCGACCGACCCGTCGATCATCGTGGCTACCACCGATTACGGCATCGATTTCGCCTCGGTCGTCGCGCGCGACAACGTGTATGCAATCCAGTTCCATCCGGAGAAAAGTCAGGCGGTCGGCCTGCGAATGTTGCGCAACTTCGTGGAGCTGGCAGGTCTCATTCGATGACGCGGCCCTGGAAAGTCCTTAGCTCGCGCGTGGTGTACGACCACCGGCCGTGGCTGGTCGTCCACGAGGAGCAGGTGGAGCTGCCCAACGGCACGGTCATCCCCCGCTACGTTCGGACCGAGAGCCCCGACTTCTCCATGGTCTTTCCCGTCACTTCAGACGGGCGGGTCGTGCTGGTTGAGCAGTGGAAGCAGGGCACCCAGACAGCACAGGTGGACCTGCCGGCCGGCTACCTGGACGTCGGAGAAGATCCGCTGGAGGCTGCCCGGCGCGAGTTGCTGGAGGAAACCGGCTATGCCGGTGGTGAGTGGCACACGCTGGGCAGCCTGGTGCTTAACCCCAACCGCTCCCCGGCGCGGATGCATCTATTTGTGGCCCAGGGCGTGCAGCTCATAGCACCACAACACCTGGAGTGCACTGAAGAAATCGCCGTTCACCTGGTCGATCTGGCGGAACTGCGGCGTTGGGTCGCCAGCGGTAAGTTCGTGGCCCTTTCCTCGATGGCCGGGGTCCTGCGGGGCCTGCACTGGCTGGAACAAAACGACAAGACCTACGCAGTCTCAGAGACCGCGCAGGTCTCACGGTGAATAGATGATCGTCTACCCGGCCATTGATCTGCGCCAGGGCAAAGTGGTTCGCTTGCAACAAGGTCGGCCGGATGCCCAGACAATTTTCAGCACCGACCCGGTTAAGACCGCGGAGCGCTGGATACAGCAAGGCGCCCAGTGGCTGCACGTGGTCAACCTGGACGGGGCGTTTGCAGGAGCCGGTCCGGAGGGGCGAAGTGAGACGCCCAATCTAAAAGCCCTGCGGCACATCCTGGATGCTGTCGAGGTGCCGGTGCAATTTGGCGGCGGGTTACGGGATTTCGAGGCCATCGAGGAGGTTTTCGACCTGGGTGTGGCACGGGCCGTGCTGGGCACGGTCGCACTGACGAACCCGAGTGTACTGGAGCTGGCGCTGCACAAATACGGGCCGGAAAGCGTGGCGGTTGGGATTGACGCGCAGGGGGGTCGCGTGGCGACCCACGGCTGGCAGCAGCTTTCAGATGTGGACGCCGTCGAGCTGGGACGGCGGATGCGCACTATGGGGGTCATGCTGGTTGTTTATACAGACATCAGCCGGGACGGGATGCTGACCGGGGTCAACGTCGAGGCGACGGCACGCCTGGCAGAGGAAACGGGCCTGCGAGTAATTGCCTCGGGTGGCGTCGCCAGCTTAAGGGACATTGAGGCATTGAGAGCGCGGGAATCAGCAGGGATCGACGGGGTGATCATCGGACAGGCTCTGTACACAGGCGCCATTGATCTGCGTCAAGCCATCCGAAGTGCGGGATAATTATGAACCAGTTGTCTTGACACGAGCGGCCAACCACTCCCGCACGATTTCCTCTACCCACCTGGCATCAGCCGGGCGGAGGCGTGGCAAGGGAGGACTACCCGCATAGTCCGTGCTCTCGGCGTAATGGCCGCGCGTGTATGCGTGATCGAAGACTGCTTGTAGATTGAGTGGTACGTCTTCAAACGGTGGACGCAAGGGGACGGCAATCGTGGGCATTTTATCGCGCAGATCAAAATACCAGACCTCGTAGGGACCTGACGTTCCGCCGCGTTTTAACAAGGCGTAATAATCGCTTTTTCCAGCAACCTCTGGCGGACGTTCGCCGGCGCGCAAGAGATCGATTTCAATCCAGTGGGTTTTGGAGGCCCTGACTTTCTCACGCTTGCGCAGGAAAGCCTCTCGACCTGGCGTGCCAGAAGCTTTGTTGTAGGGCGAGAGTACCTCAAGTGTTGCGACGACTTCGCGATTACGGGCGTCGACTATTTCAATAAAACGGTCGCGGATTTCCACATCGTAGAGGGGCTCAATCAAAGTGGGTGCCGTGATCGACCCAGCCGCGGTCACCGGTTGCCCCGCCAGCGGTCTACTCACAACGTAAACGTCAGGAACGATAGGCCACTTTTCGGGATCGCCCAGCGTGGTAATATAGACTCGCTCCTCAATATCCACAATGAAGTTGGGCGATACAAGATCAGCAAGATAGTCGCTGATAGAGTTTATTAACCGGCTATGAACACCCCCCCAGCCAACTGGATTTTCAAGGAACGGATCCATCCCCGGAAAAGGTGAAGACATGGCAACGCTCTCCTTCCTGCTTATGTGCCTTTACGCCAAGATTATACCATTTATTCGGTGTAAAGGGAAAATGATGGCTGGTGGCCAGGTTTGCACCACGTCCTCTGTTGTGATATAGTTGTTACCATCCCTGATTGGTGACTTTATTATGCTTGCAAAACGCATCATTCCATGTCTGGATGTCCACGCCGGTCGCGTGGTCAAAGGCATCAACTTTGTCAACTTGCGCGACGCGGGCGACCCGGTCGAGCAGGCCGCCGTCTACGACGCGGAAGGCGCGGACGAGCTGGTTTTCCTGGACATCACCGCGTCCCACGAGGGCCGTGACATCATGCTGGAAGTCGTGCGCCGCGTGGCCGAGACGGTGTTCATTCCGTTCAGCGTCGGCGGCGGCATCCGCACCGTCGACGACATGCGGGCTTTGCTCATGGCGGGCGCCGATAAAGTGAGCATCAACACCGCAGCCGTCGAGCATCCTATTCTCATCAGCGAAGGCGCGCAGCGTTTCGGCAGCCAGTGTATCGTGGTGGCCATCGATGCGCGGCGGGTGGGAGACGGGCACTGGGAGGTCTACACCCACGGCGGGCGCAAGCCGCGCGGCCTGGACGCAGTGGCATGGGCCAGAGAGGCAGCCCAACGTGGTGCGGGCGAGATCCTGCTGACCAGTATGGACGCCGACGGCACCCAGGACGGGTACGACATCGCCCTGACGCGCGCCGTGGCCGACGCGGTGAACATACCCGTCATTGCCTCCGGCGGCGCGGGCAGGCTGGAGCACTTTTACGCAGCGCTGACTGAGGGCCGCGCCCAGGCAGCGCTGGCCGCCAGCCTGTTCCATTACCGGACCCTTTCGGTCGGACAAGTGAAAGCCTACCTGCGCGAGCGGGGGGTGGTCGTCCGGCCTAATGACCAAATCCCAATGCCCAAATCCCAAATCCCAAATCCCAAATCCCAAAAAGATTGGTCATTGGTCATTGGTCATTGGTCATTGATCAAGTGGGACGCCCAAGGCCTCGTTCCGGCCATCGTCCAGAATGCGGCGTCAGGCCAGGTGCTGATGCTGGCTTACATGAACGCGGAGTCGCTGCGGCGCACGTTGGAGAGCGGGGAGACCTGGTTCTGGAGCCGTAGCCGGCAGGAGCTCTGGCACAAGGGCGGCACGTCCGGCAATACGCAGCGGGTGCGTGAGGTCCGGATTGACTGCGACGGCGATACATTGCTGGTGCTGGTGGAACCGGCAGGGCCGGCGTGCCATACAGGGGAGGTGAGTTGTTTCTTTAAGCTGGTAACGAAAGCATAGCAA
>JBBITV010000274.1:0-5694 GCA_037440585.1 Chloroflexota bacterium | reverse complement strand
ATCGTGACAAGTCTCCCTGAATTGAAACCCGACTTCTTTGCGCAAAAATAGAGTCTCACCTCTGATGAAGAGATTTCAGCACGCGTTAGACACCGTCGCTACCAGAACGACCTCGCCACGCCTGGCGACCGACTGGAAAGCTGCCTTCAGAGCCGCGAAGACGACCTCCTCGTCTCCTTGCAACTCCGTGCTCATGGCCCCTACCTGGTAGGACACCCCCATCCGGTCCAGTTCAGCCAGGGCCTCTTCCAGGCGCGGGCCAATCTCCTCAGTTCGTAACGGGTAGAGCGCAAACTGGCAGGTTACCATCCCACAATCTTCTCCTCGTCCACTGGTCGTTTCACCAACCAGCCTCCCCGTCAAACACTGGCACGCGGCCGCGGCTGACACAGTGATGAGCGTAGATATACATTCCAGCCGACCAGGCCTGGCGAGGATAGCCCATTGGCAGACCGGTCCGCCCGTGGCACCACTCATTGAACTCCCACTCGGTTTCAGCCCCTTGCCGGTTGACCTCGGCCAACCGGGCTAATTGACGGCGCGCTTCGGCCATTCGCCCTGTCTTCACCAGGACTGCCACGTAAAACCCACCCACAAATGGCCAGATGCCGCCATTGTGATACTGATCGGGCAGATTGAGGTTGTTGTTACGATAGTACTCCCGCCAGTCCTTGTCGCCCGGATGGATGGCCGGATGTAACACCCGCACCGGGAAAGGCTCGGCAATGCCTACCTGATGCAGGTAATCCAGGATGCGCTTCTCCTGGGCGGGGGTGGCGACGCCGAACAGGATCGCCAGCAGATTGCCGAACACGTCGCAGTAGTCCCCAAAATCACGGAAGGCGACGTAAGGCAAGAAGAACGGCCGCTTGACGAGCACCGGGGTCACCTGGCTCAGCGTGTGTTTCCATTCGGTATGGCCGGGGCACCCCGGTCCCCATTCACCTTTGTTTTCCGGGCCCACCCACAGCACGATGCGGATCTTGTGGCGCACGTCGCCGGCCATCGCGTCATAGGGTGTGCCGTCGGCGTTCAGCGCACCCGCCAGCGCCGCCATAGCCCGCAACGCGGCGTACCACAGCACGTTGTCGTACAGCACGTTGAAACGATTGGCCAGCAGATCCGCCCAGTCGGCGGCCTCATGCACCTCCAATAGCCCGCAGCCGTTCGAGTCCTGGTAGCGCAGCCAGAGGAGTGCCTTTTCGAGGGTGGGCCAGGCGGCGCGCAGATAATCGAGGTCGCCAAAAAGCCGGTAGTGGAGGTAGTGGCTGAGGATGAACCACAGGTTGGAGTCGACGGAACCGGCATTGGTGTGATCCAGCCGGCCGGTGGCCAGGTTGACATTGTTCGGGATGGCACCCAGTTCCGACTGCTGGCCGGCCAGGGTCTCCAGCGCGGCGCGCAGACACGGTTCGTGCTCCGGCAGCAGACCCGCGCCCAGGGCAGTGATGGCACTATCGCGCGCCCAAACGTGGGGGTAACCCTCCGGCGAGGCCATCAGGCCAAGCGGACTGCACGCACTTTCGAGCATGGCGCGTGCCTTTTCGTACGCGATTTCTGTAATGTCACTCATCTCACCCTCGCTACCAGAAAAGCGCCGAAGAGCCGCAGCCAGCGCGAGCCGATACGTTCCAACGCCAGGGCAGGTGGATCGATCCTGCCGGAATGCCAGGGGGGAACGAAGACGCAGCTCGACCAGGTTACCCGGCCATGGGATCGCAGTAGTCTTAATAACTCCGGTGGGCTGAAGAAGTGAGCATGCTCAAAGACCGACCCCTTCTGCCGACGATAGAACCAGGCCCACAGGCTCCAGGCGTTGAGGACGCCCACCACCAGGCGCCCGCCGGGCCGCAGAACGCGCACCATCTCTGCCACAGCTCTCTCCGGCCCAGTTACGAATTCCAGGGCGGTCACACTGATTGCCAGGTCGAAACTCCCCGCCGGAAAAGGCAGAGCCTCGGCGACCGCCTGGGTGAACACTACCGGCAGCCCAGATTCCTGCGCCTTGCGCATGGCGATCGCCAGCATGGCCGGAGATGGATCCACCCCAACAACATGTGCAGAGGAGCCAGGGTGCGGAGGTGCAGAGGCGATTCTCCGCCGCTCCCCTGCTCCTCCGCTCCCCTGCTCCCCTGCCCCTCTGCTCCCCTGCTCAAGTCGCCGGGCCAGTTCCAGGGTGTAGTTTCCCGTGCCGCAGCCGACGTCTAGAGCCTGCTCTCCCGCCCGGACGCCGGCCAAGGCGAAGACAGCCGCTTTCTCCCGGGCGTCGACAAACGCCCCCAGCGGCGTGGTATACCAGGCGTCGTACCGGGTGGCCAGGCGGTCAAACGCAGCGACGACCTTATCTGGCTTCATCCACAATCCGACACATGATGGCATCCCCCTGCTCAGCCAAAGGCGCGAATTGTGGCATGAACTCGCCCATCAGCCGGGGCCGCAGGGCACTGATGTGAACCTGGCCCTCTTTGACGTAGACGCAGATCTTGCAGGGCATCATCAGGCTCATCTGCGGGTCAGCGGCCAGCATGAAGCTGCCGAAGGGCTCGTTGCAGATTTCAACCACTGCCACCGGCTCGTGCCGGAAGCCTTTGGCCCCAAAGATGGCCTGCAGGTCGTGGACCGCCAGGACGGTGAAGCCGTTGGCCTCGGCCCGGACCTTGACGGCTTCCACGGCTGTTTCAAATAGCTTGTCGGTGACCACGGTGTAGTCGTCAAATATTGAAGTCACGTTCAGCTCTCCCTCTCACCCACTGCCAGGACGAGGCGCGGCTCGATCTGCTGGACTTCCACCCGCTGAAATCCGGCTTCCTCCAGCATCCGCTGTATCTCCCCGGCGGTGAACCGATAGCACTCACCGCGCGGCTGGCCTTCTCCGACCACCCAGTCACCGATAAGCGCCCTACCGCCAGGTCTGAGCACCCGGTGGATCTCCCGCAGGGCAAGCCCCGGGTCCTCGATGTGATGCAGGGAAAACGTCAGGGTGACCGCCTCAAACTGACCATCCTTGAAGGCGGCCATGTGCTGGGCGTCGCCTCTCACACATTCCACCAGGTGGGGGATGGCGGTCTGCTCGGCTGCCTTTCTGGCCCGGGCGAAGCCGTGGTTGGAGATGTCCAGGCCCACCACCCGCTTGTGGGTCTGGCGAGCCAGGAAGTTGACCAGCCTCCCGTCGCCACAGCCCACGTCCAGGACGTCCTGTGCCGCCCCCAGCCGCAGCACAATCCGCCGGTCGATCTCCTCCTCTGGCATGGTTTCGCACCTCTCAAGCAGGGGCCCATGGACTCCGTCTGGCAAAGTTACCAGCGACAGGTTCCCGTGGCGCAGGTGGGAGGCGAAGAGGGTGACATGGGCTTTCCCTGTCCGGATGCGGAAGATAGCCTGGCGAAACGAGAGAACAACCGCTTTACGTCGTTGCTGCCACACTCCAAGCAGGAGACTTGAGGGAGCTTGTCCCACCGTACCAGGTGCTCGAATTCGGCGCCGCACTGTTCACACCTGTACTCATAGATTGGCATTTCTATCGCCTCCGTGCAACTGAGATGGCCCCAAACGGGCAGGCAGGGATACACAACCGGCAGTCGTAGCAGTGGTTGACATCAAGGTAAGGTGGCTCGCCTCGATCCAGGCACACGATGGCGCGCACCTTACACACTTCGGCAGCCAGACAGCGTGGGCAGGCCTGGCAGTGCCTGGTCTCGATCTTCAAGCGAATCTCGCGGAATATGGGTCCCTTCAAGTCCTACAACCCTCAGCCCACACGGGGCCGTCGCTCAACATCAGGTGAAGCGGAAAGGCCGCACGACTTTGAAGGCCTCGGCATAGGCCAGATGGTGGGCCGCACCCAGGTCCCGGTTGCAGGCCGCCACATGGTCGAGCACGTCGGGCTGCGGCGTAATCTGGCTCCGGTGGCAGGCCATCGCCCGCTGCTTGAGGTCGAACGTCCCCGTGATGTCTACCCACTCGTTTGGCTCGTCGGTGCCGAAGAGGTAGACCTCGGTCACACGGTGTGGCCAAAGCTGGCCGCCGAGTTGTTCCGGGAAATAGAGGCGCTCCTTAGACCGTCACCGGAATCCCGAGCCCGCGGCCGCCCAACGCCAGCGCCAGGCGCAGGACTTCCCGTTTCGGCCCGTGGGGGGCGAGCCACCACTGCTCGAAGAGCACTTTGCCCCAGTGCCAGAGTGGGCCGAGGCGGCGCATCTCCACCTGTGGGGCCGGTTCGGCGTAGAAATTACCGAAGGCAAATCCGGCCAGCCCCTCGCCCGCCTCCAGCATACAGTAGCCATCCCCACAGAACTCACCCCTGGCGCCAGTTCCGGTAATGTTGCAGGCAATAGTCCGCGCCACGGCCTCCGCCTGAACGTGAGCGAAGACCCCTGCCTTGGGCAGCATCAGCGGCACGTCCGGTTTCCAGCGGCCAGGGATCGAAATGGCCGTGACGTCGCCCAGGGCGTAAACGTTCTGGTACCGGGTCTGGAGCGTGGTCCGATCCACCGGGATCCAGCCTGCCTCGTTCGCCAGGTCAGACTCGCGCACCACACGCGGGCTGCGGTGCGGCGGGATGGCGACCAGCAGGTCGTAGCGAACCGTGCCCTTGCCGTCAAAAGCGAGCTCGCGTGCCTCGGCGTTCACCTCGGTCAATTTGTGGAGCGGGTGGAAACGAATCCCCTGGCCCTCGATCATCTGCTTCACCGCGTCACCCAGCATCGGTCCGGCGACAGGCATCGGCTGCGGTTCCGGGGTGAACAGGTGCAGCTCCACCTTGTCCCGGATGCCACGGCGGCGGAAGTAGTCGCCCAGGAGCATGGCGCCTTCATGCGGGGCGCCAGGGCACTTGTAAGGCATTGCGCTCACTACCACCGCTACCGTCCCATTCGCTCCGCTCAGAGCCTGCCCTGAACGCAGTGAAGGGGCAAGCCCACCGGCAAAGCTGCTCAAGGCGTCGCGCAGGCGGCCCGACCCCTCGAAGGTGTAGAAGGTGTGGGCCGCGTCGGCCAGCCCGGGGATCGTCTCCGGCGCCAGGTCAGCGCCGAGCGCTACGACCAGGTAGTCGTAGTCCAGGCGCCGCGCGCTGGTTTCCACGCGCTGTGCCGCCGGGTCGATGACCTGCACTTCAGCCTGGATGACTTCCACCCCCTTGCGCACCAGGTCTCGCAGGTCCCGCACGATCTGGGCGGGCTGCCGTAACCCGACCATCAGCCACAGGAACGACGGGGCAAAGGCATGTTGGAGCGACTTGTCCACCAGCACAATTCGATGTTCCGGCCCTAATCTGGCCCGTAGCTCATTGGCGGTTACCAGGCCGCCCACACCACCACCCAGGATCAGGATTGTCTTTCCGGTCATGATTACCTCCAGTATTCATGCGTTGGCTCATACCCGATGCTTATGCTATAATTCAGGTCATCCACCCTTGGAGGGCGAAGCGATGAACCTGACGCGACAGGAGATCGCACCTGGGATTGAAGTTAGTCCCGATGTGGTCTCTGGAGCCCCAGTGCTCAAAGGCACCCGCATCCCGGTTTGGGCCATCGTGCGGGCCCTGGTCGACCTGGGTAGCATCCAAGAGGTCGCTCGAGCGTATGAGGTCAGCTCCAAGCAAGTCGAACAGGCCTTAAACTACGCTGCGGACCTTCTTGAGGAAATCCGCATAGGCGTCCTGGCCTGATGCATCTCCTGGTCGATCAAATTGATCAC
>JBBITV010000273.1:0-5696 GCA_037440585.1 Chloroflexota bacterium | reverse complement strand
TCGAGGCGGAGAACGCCCAGAAGGCCATCGCCGACCCGGACGTTATGGCCTACATCGCTACTTATAACTCCGGCGCGGCCAAGATCAGCATGCCCTTGACCAACAAGGCTGGCCTGGTGCAGATCACACCCGCGAACACCTATCCTGGTCTCACCAAGCCCGGCCATGCCGCCGGTGAGCCTGGCATCTACCGCCCCACCGGCAAGGTCAACTACTTCCGCACCCATCCCGCTGATGACCTGCAAGGCGCAGCCGGCGCGGCCTGGGCCAAATGCCTCGGCTTCAAGAAGGTCTACGTCCTGGATGACCGCCAGCTCTACGGCAAGGGCATCGCCGACGTGTTCGAGAAGAGGGCTAAAGAGGTCGGCCTGGAGGTTGCCGGCCACGACGGTATCGAGTCGGTTAACATCGACTTCCGAGCCCTGCTGACCAAGGTGAAGGCCTCTGGCGCCGACCTGGTTTACGCCGGTGTGCTGGTCGACTCAGGCGGTCCGCAGATCATCCAGCAGATGAAAGCCCTGGGCATGTTCGATGCCGGCGTCAAGCTGATGAGCGAGGACGCTATGTACTCCGACGCCGTGCTCACGGCCGTCCCGCCTGAAGCCGTCAACAACAACCTGTACGTCACGTTCCCCGGTTTGCCACCCGATAAGTTGCCGACCGACAAGGGCAAGAAGTTCTACGAGAAGTACAAGGCCAAGTACGGCGGTGACCCGATCGGCTGGTCGACTTACGCCTACCAGGCCGTGGACGTGGCGCTGGATGCGATCAAGCGCGCTGGCGTCAAGGACCGCGCCAAGATCTTGGAAGCCGTTGCCAATACCAAGGACTTCCCGGGCGTCATCGGCAGCATCACCTTTGACGAGAACGGCGATCCGAAAATCTACGTGATGTCTGGCTTCATCGTCAAGGGCGGCAAGTACGAATTCCAGCAGCCGATCAGCGGCGACATGCAGTGCAAGTAGGTACAAAAGGGTACACAGGTACCCAAGTACACAGGTACACAGGTAACAGAGTATATCCCTGTGTACCTGTGTACCTGTCTACCTGTGTACCTGTGTACCTGGACCAAACTTGGATGACCGCACAGGAGCTATTTGTCCAGCTTATTATTAATGGCGTTACCATAGGCTCATATCTGGCGCTAATTGCATTAGGCTACACAATGGTGTATGGCATCATCGAGCTGATTAACTTCGCCCATGGCGACGTGTACATGCTGGGCTTTTTCATCTCGTTGACCATCCTGGGCTTTCTCGGCGTCAACCGAACCCTGTATGGGTTGCCACTGGTCGCCGTGATCGTTGGCGTGATCCTGGTAACGATGCTGGCGACCGGTTTGATCAACGTGACCATCGACCGTGTCGCCTATAAGCCCCTACGGCGGGCGCCTCGTCTGGCGCCCCTGATCACGGCTGTCGGCGCTTCGTTTCTCCTGGAAAATCTGGCCATGATCTGGAAGGGACCGAGCCAGATACAATATCCTGATATCTTCCCGACGGTCAACATTCTGACCGATGTGTTTCACATGAGGACTTTCGTCTTGTTCACCACCAAGGACATCTTCCTGGTCGTGGTAACCGTGCCCTTGATGATTGGGTTGACCCTCTTTATTCAGCGCACCAAATTGGGCAAGGCGATGCGCGCGACTGCCCAGGACCGTGAAGCGGCGGCCATGATGGGGATCAACGTCGAGCAAGTGATCCGGGCCACGTTCTTCATCGGCGGGGCGCTGGCCGGGGCCGCTGGCATGGTGGTTGGCATCTACCTGAATACTGGCCGTTATCTGATGGGCTTCGACGCCGGCCTGCTGGCCTTTACAGCCGCCGTGCTGGGTGGCATTGGGAATGTGGCGGGTGCGATGCTGGGCGGCTACGTGATCGGGTTCCTGTCTGCTTTCAGCGACCAATACCTGTCCTCGGAATGGACCCGGGCCACAGTTTTCACCATCCTGATTCTGGTTCTCGTCTTCAAGCCGTCCGGGCTGCTCGGCGAGCGACCGCCAGAGAAGACATAAGCAGGGGTGGGATAGCTAAGAAACCCATTTTTTTGAGAAAACGGGGTTCTGTGGGGCGACATTCGCGAAGTTGTAAGCGTGAGAGAAAAGGGGATGAGTGGAGTGGAACGAGTGGAACAGCCTGCGGTTCTACGTGAGGCACCACGGACCAGCCCGTGGAGACAGCTCTGGACGCCTATCTCAGACCGCTGGCTAATGGTGTCGGAGCCATCGCGCCGCATCATCGTCAGGACCGCTATTGCGCTTGCGCTATTGGGCTATCCCATAGTGGACAAGGCACTCAAATTGCAGACGCTGAACGCCCTGACCGACGCGGCAGTCTTCGTCGTGTTGGCCCTCGGGCTCAACATCGTCGTCGGTTATGCGGGCCTGCTCGACCTGGGCTACGCCGCCTTCTTCGCCATCGGCGCCTACGCAGCCGGCGTCCTGACCTGGCCGCCACACGGCCTGCAGTGGAACTTCTGGTTAGTGCTCTGGGCAGCCGTCGGGATTGCGGCTCTGTTTGGCATGCTCATTGGCGCGCCGACTCTGCGGCTGCGGGGCGACTACCTGGCGATCGTCACGTTGGCATTTGGCGAGATAGTTCCCATCACCATTCGTAATATGGGCGCGGTCAGCATACGGATTGGGGACTTGACGTTGGTGGATAACTTCAACCTCACCAACGGGGTGCAAGGGCTCAATCCTGTCGGCCGGCCGAACCTCCTCGGGTTTGAGTTTGGCTTCGACCCGTTACCGTGGTATTATCTTATTCTGGCTATCGGCGTGATCTCGGTCTTTGCCATGAACCGGCTACAGAATTCCCGCCTGGGCCGAGCCTGGATGGCGATCCGCGAGGACGAGACGGCTGCCGACGCCATGGGCGTAGACCCGATCCGCACCAAATTGCTGGCCTTCGCACTGGGAGCCTCATTCTCAGGCATGGCTGGCGCCTTCTATGCCGCCAAATTGCAGGCCATCTTCCCTGAATTGTTCCGGTTCCAGGTGTCGATCATGCTCCTGTGCATGGTCATTCTCGGGGGGATGGGCAACATCAAGGGCGTGGTCCTGGGCGGAACGCTGATCATGTTCTTCGACCGCATCATCCTGGCCCAGTCCACCCAGATCGTCCGGGAAATCGGGAAGATCACCGCGATCCCGCAATTGATGACCATCGATCTGACTCTGTGGCGCTGGTTCTTCTTCGGCCTGGCGTTAATTACCGTCATGGTGATCCGGCCAGAGGGACTTTTCCCGAGCGCGGTGAGACGGGCGGAACTTCGACCGGGAGAGGGGGACGTCAAACGTCAAACGTCAAACGTCAAAGGCGATATGTGAGAAGCTCTTCACGTTTGACGTTTGACGTTTGATTTGGGCAATCTACTCACTGGACCGTAAACGTGGCTCTATTCGAAGCTCGAAACGTTACTAAGACATTCGGCGGCCTGATAGCCGTCAACCAGATTGACCTGGTTATCGAGTCGGGCATGGTGGCCAGCCTGATCGGCCCGAATGGCGCCGGAAAAACCACACTGTTCAACATGGTAACCGGCCTGTACCGCCCGACCAGTGGCCGCATCCTGTTCGACGGCCAGGATATTATCGGCCTGCGGCCCAACCGTGTTGCGGCCCGCGGGATCGGGCGAACCTTTCAGAACATCCGGCTGTTTGCCAATATGACGGCGATTGAGAATGTGCTGGTGGGCATGAACTGCCGGCTCAAGACCAACTTCGTGGGTGCAATCCTGCGACCGCCGTCAACTGTGAAAGAAGAACGCGCGGCATACCAGAAAGCTCATGAGCTACTGAACTACGTCGGCTTGGCCGGGCGGGATAACGAGATTGCCAAAAACCTGCCGTACGGCGATCAACGCCGCCTGGAGGTGGCGCGGGCGCTGGCCCTGAATCCCAAACTCCTCCTGCTCGATGAGCCCACGGCCGGCATGAATCCGCAGGAAACGGTGGCCATGACTGCCTTTATCGACCAGATGCGGCACGAACTTGGCCTGACCATTTTGCTTATTGAACACGATATGCAAGTGGTCATGGGTATCTCTGACCGGGTCACAGTCCTCGATCACGGCTTCAAAATCGCTGAGGGCAGCCCGAGCGAAGTCCAACGCGATCCCAAGGTTATCGAGGCTTACCTGGGCAAGGGCGGGGAGGAGGCGAGGCTGCAGCTTCGCCGCCAGCGCCGGGCGAGTGCGCTGGCAAGAGCTTAGAAACCCGTTTTCTTAGAGAAAACGGGTTTCTGCAGACTGGTCTGACGGGGCGAATGGCAGTATAATTCATGCTTGAAGTCCAAGACGTTCACACTTATTACGGCAACATCCATGCCCTCAAGGGTATCTCCATCTCCGTCCGGGATGGGGAAATCGTTACGCTCATCGGTGCCAACGGTGCCGGGAAGAGCACCACCATCCGCACCATCGCCGGCCTGGTGCATCCACGGCGTGGGGACGTGCGCCTGGACGGTGAATCTATTACCCGCATTCCCGCCCACGAGATCGTGACCCGCGGGGTCAGCCAGGCCCCCGAGGGGCGGCGCATCTTTCCCCGCCTGACGGTGATGGAAAACCTGGAAATGGGCGCTTACACCCGCCGCGACCCAGCCGGTATCCGGGCGGACCTCGACCGGGTATTTACTCTGTTTCCACGCCTGAAGGAGCGTGTCCAACAGAAGGCGGGGACGCTCTCAGGGGGTGAGCAACAAATGTTGGCCATCAGCCGGGCGCTCATGGCCCGCCCGCGCCTGCTCCTCCTGGATGAGCCGTCTATGGGCCTGGCGCCGATTCTGGTCGAGCAAATCTTTGAGACGTTGGCGGAGATCAACGATCAGGGCACAACAATCCTG
Source organism: Chloroflexota bacterium (assembly GCA_037440585.1). GTDB lineage: Bacteria > Chloroflexota > Anaerolineae > Epilineales > JBBITV01 > JBBITV01. The sequence goes on along the minus strand of JBBITV010000273.1, from coordinate 846 downwards.
TTGGTCGAGCAGAATGCACGCATGGCGCTGGCGATTGCGGATCGTGGTTACGTTTTACAGACGGGCCGGATCGTCCTCGACGATACAGCGGAGAACCTGCGGCGGAACGAAATGGTGCGGAAGGCGTATCTGGGTGAATCCTGATCTGTTTTGTCATTCTGAGCGAAGCGAAGAATCTCGATACCCTGGTATAGCCACCCAGGAAGAGACCCTTCACTCCGCTCAGGGTGACATTACTGCCCTGGAAAGGGGGGATGACCAGCACATAATCTTCGTTTGGCCGTTCAATCTGTGAAGTATCCTCTCAGTCAGGAAGAGAGAACTAACAATTCAGGAGGAGAAAGCAAATGAGTACCAAGAAGTTCTGCTTGATCGCCGGACTCCTGGTAGTCCTGGCGCTGCTCATCGCGGCATGCGGCACCCCGACTCCCGCAGCCAAGGCGCCTGAGCCAACCAAGCCGCCTGCGGCGCCCACCAAGCCGCCGGAACCCACCAAGCCCCCGGAGCCGACCAAGCCGGTGTTCACCCCACCCACGGATAAAATCGGTGTGGTGACCATCAAACCCGGCGATCCGGTCCACATCGCTTACTGGTTCGTCGTCGCAGGACCGGATGCCTCACTGGGTGAAGACACCAAGCGCGGCGTCGAGATCGCTATTGACGACAAGGGCGGCAAACTGCTCGACCACCCGATTAAACTGAGTGGTCAGGACTCAGCCTGCAATGCTGAAGGTGGCACCGCTGCAGCGACCAAACTCGCGGCGGACCCGACCATCGTGGTGGCGATTGGGTCGAACTGCTCCAGCGAAGCCAAGCCTGGCGTGCCGATCCTGTGGAAGGCTGGCA
>JBBITV010000272.1:0-5702 GCA_037440585.1 Chloroflexota bacterium | reverse complement strand
ATTGACCAGAACAAGATCGTCGCCCTGACTATTCGTGCCGAGCGCCTGCAGGAGATCCGTAGCGCGCGCATTGTGACCCTTGGCACCCATGCGGCCATGTCTTACGCGTCGATGGACCACATTGTCAACGAACTGAAGTATTGCCAACAACTCTGCGCCGGCCGCTGGCCCATGATCGACGTGACCCATAAGTCTATTGAAGAGACTGCGACCGAAGTGTTGGCCCTGACGGGGCATGGGGGCGAGCGTGTACCCGGCTGATACCGGTCCATGACCAATGACCAATGACCAAATCCCAAAAATGATGGGTGCGGAAGTGAACATGTATCAGGCTGATACGATCAGGCTCGTAGAGATTGCTCAGAAATACGGGCTCGACATGAGCCATGAGATCCTGGCAGATCACCCCCGCTTCAAGTCCTACTTTGCGCAGAACCGCCCCCTGTTCGCACGCCTGGCTCAGAGACAAACGCCACATACTCTGCTGATAAGCTGCTGTGACTCGCGGGTGCCTCCGGAATTGGTGTTGGGAGCTGACCCGGGTGAGCTGTTTGTTGTGAGGAGCGTTGCCAACATCGTCCCGCCGGCAGAGGGCGGCGCTGGCGATCCGGCACTGGGCGCGGCTATTGAATATGTGCTGGAGCACCTGCGTAGCGCGAAGCGGGTGGCTATCCTCGGCCATTACGGTTGTGGCGGTGTCAAGGGTTTGGACGATCTCGGGTACCACATTTCGAACGCCTCCCCGTTGGGCCGCTGGCTGAGCCAGAGTGCCCGGGTGGTCGACAAGGTGCCGCAGCAGCCGGCGGACGACAGACGTTGGCGAGAGATGGTCGAATGGAACATCCGGCTCGGGCTGGAAAACCTGTTGTCCTATCCTGCGATTCGAGGGGCCGTCGAAAGGGACGAGATCGAGTTGGTGGGGCTCGTATACGACTGGAGTGAGGGCGAGGTACGGGTGCTGGAAGTCGTGCGCGAGGCGGCGGCGCGGCCCTTTAGCGGCGAGATCTAGGAATTGATGCCTGTGTCATGCTGAGCGGAGCGAAGCATCTCAGTACGGCACAAGATGCTTCACTTCGCTCAGAATAACCACCTCGCTGGGGAGCTATTCAACTATGAACCGTGAATACCACCGGTGGTACAGCCCAAACCTCAACCGCGACATGGAGCTGCTAGTCTTCGGCCACGCCGGCGCCCGTGTCCTGGCCTTCCCCACATCGATGGGTAAGTTTTACGAATGGGAGGACCGGAGCATGATCCGCGACGCGCTGGGAGTGCACCTGGAGCAAGGCTGGCTGCAGGTGTTCTGTGTGGATAGCGTGGACGCGGAGAGCTGGTACGCCAGGTGGGCGCATCCCAGCGGGCGAGCCGCACGCCACAACCAGTACGATGCATACCTGGTCAACGAGGTTCTGCCGTTCGGCCGTCAGAAAAACTCTAACCCCTTCCTGATTACCACCGGCGCCAGTTTTGGCGCATACCATGCGGTGAATTTCGGTCTGCGCCACCCCAACCTGGTGGATCGCATCCTCGCGATGAGCGGCTATTATGACATCAAGCGCTGGACCGAAGGCTATTCGGATGATAACGTCTACTTTAACAATCCGATGGATTTTATGCGCCATCTGCATGATCCCCATCGGCTTGACTTGATGCGCCATATGGACATCATCCTGGTCATTGGCCACGACGACTCGGGCTATCCAAACAATGTCGAGTTTTCCAATATCCTATGGAGCAAAGGTATCTGGCACGCGTTCCGCGCCTGGGATGGCTGGGCGCATGATTGGCCGTGGTGGAAAGACATGATTCGGTTGTATATCGGGGGACACGACTGAGAGGGGGACAATCATGCCAGAAATCAAGAAAGTCGGCCTCATTGTCGGACGCGAGTGGTCCTGGCCGCCCGCGTTCATCGAGGAAGTCAACCGGCGCAACGCAGGCGTCGTCGCTGAGTTCGTCAAGCTCGGCGGGACGCGGATGAATGAGCCGAACGAGTACTCTGTCATCATCGATCGCATCTCCCACGAGGTGCCGTATTACCGGACTTATCTCAAGAATGCCGTGCTCCAGGGCGTCAAGGTCGTCAATAACCCCTTCATGTGGTCGGCTGACGACAAGTTCTTTGAGGCGTCCCTGGCGACGAAGCTGGGTGTCGCCAGCCCGAGGACAGTCGTCCTGCCCAACAAGGAGTACGTCGAAGGGATCGTCTCCGAGAGCTTGCGCAACCTCATTTATCCACTGGACTGGCAGGGCATCGCCGATTACGTGGGGATGCCGGCCATCCTGAAGGATGCCTTCGGCGGCGGGTGGAAGGAGGTCTACAAGGTCAACTCGGTCGAGGAGTTGATCTGGCGCTATGACCAGTCAGGGCGGCTGACGATGATCCTTCAGGAGTTCATCGAGTGGGACCACTACGTGCGCTGCCTGTGTATTGGTCAGAACAACGTTATGCCCATCAAGTACGACCCGCGCGAGCGCAAATACCACGTCGAGCACGCCCACTTGTCGCCGGAACTGGGGAAGCGCGTCGTCGAGGATGCCATCAAGCTGAACCAGGCCCTGGGCTATGACATGAACACCGTCGAATTCGCCATTCGCGACGGGGTGCCCTACGCCATCGACTTCATGAATCCTGCGCCAGACATGGATGTGTATTCGTTGACGCCGTTCTACTTCGACTGGGTCGTGAAAGCGATGGCCGACCTGGCAATTGGGCTGGCGAAGAGTGAAGAGGATCCACGGAAGGAATTCAGGTGGTATAGGTTGCTGAGGAACACTACAACGGATTAAGGAAAGGAACGGATTATCTCCTTGACCCGAATCCGTTCCTTTCTCCAATCCGCTGTAGTGTTCGCGTGAAGAGGAGCGAAGCTGAATGATCGAGCGAGCCATTAATTACTACCACTCTCTGTGTACTGACGCGGCCGGCACTGAAATCCAAGCCGTATTCGACAAGCACCTCGTCCCCCGCCACGTGCATTTCGGCGGGCGGCCGCTGGCGACCGTCCTGCGCCCCCACTTTCTGACCGTCGACCAGTATCGCTACATCCAACGCGAGTGCGCGATCCTGGCAGGCGCCTTTAGTAGGGCCTACGATGCCCTCATGGCCGATCCGCAACTACGCGCCCAGATGGACCTGATGCCTGAGGAGGAAGAAGCCATCACCATTGACCCCGGTTTTAAGGTCCCGAGTCCCACGCAGCGCATCGACACTTTTTTCAGCCATGACGGGACGTTGCACTGCGTCGAGCTTAACGCCGAGACGCCGGCCGGGATGGGCTATCAGGATGAAAGCTCGGACATCTTTCTCGGCCTGCCGATCATGCACGAATTCATGAAGCGATACGATGTGCGCCCGCTGCCGACACGTTGGCAGATGCTGGGCTTGCTACTGCAAATCTACCGCGAGTGGGGCGGCACCGGCAAACCACGCATCGCTATCCTCGATTGGAAAGAGGTGCCGACGTACCCGGAGTTCGAGCTGTTCCAGGAATACTTCACCCGGGAGGGCTACGAGTCGGCCATTGTCGATCCGCGCGAGGTCGAATACGGCGGCGGCAAGCTCCACGCAGGGGATTTCGTGATCGACGTGATCTACAAACGCGTCTTGGGTAGCGAGTTATTACAGAAGGGCGGGCTGAACCACCCGGTGATCCAGGCGCTGCGCGACCGCGCGGTGTGCATGGTCAACCCCTTCCGCTGCAAGCTGCTCCACAAGAAGAACATCTTCGGCATCCTCACCGATGAGGACAACCAGCACCTGTTCACCACCGAGCAACGCCGCGCTATCGCTGAACATATCCCCTGGACGCGCCGCGTCCGCGAGCGCCGCACCCTCTTCCACGGCCAGATCATCGATCTGATCCCGTTCATCGTCGATCATCGTGATCAGTTTGTCCTGAAACCCAACGATGAGTACGGCGGCAAGGGTGTCGTGATCGGCTGGGAGTCCGGCGCCGAAGAGTGGTCGCAAGCAGTGCAGCACGCGCTAAATGAGCCCTACGTCGTGCAGGAGAAGGTCAAGATCGCCAGGGAGGACTACCCGGCACTGGTCGACGGCAAGGTGCAGTTTGGTGAGCGCTCGGTCGATCTTGACCCTTATGTATTCTACATGCAATATGTGGGTGGTTGTCTGACCCGCCTGTCGGCGACGACGTTGTTGAACGTGACGGCGGGCGGAGGTTCGACGGTACCGACGTTTGTGTTGGAAGACCGTCAAACGTGAAACGTCAAACGTCAAGGATGACCAGTTTACGTTTGACGTTTGACGCAGGAGGGAGAAGAAAATGCAACCCCCAATGCTCACCATCGGCATCGAGGAAGAATATCAGATTATTGACCCGGAGACGCGGGAGTTGCGCTCGTACATCACGCAGTTTCTTGAACTAGAAGAAGGCAAGATGATCCTGCGCGAGCGGGAGTTGAAGCCAGAACTACATCAATCGATGGTGGAGATGGGCACACCGGTGTGCCACAACATCCAGGAAGCGCGCGACGAAGTGCGCCGGATGCGCGCTGCGATCGGCAGCTTGGCCAAAAAGCGCGGGCTATGCGTTGCGTCGGCGGGGACGCACCCCTTCTCGTCCTGGATGCAGCAGGAGATCACGCCGTTTGAGCGCTATTTGGGCGTGGTCCAGGATATGCAAATCCTGGCCCGCCAGTTGCTCATCTTCGGCACCCACGTCCACATTGGCATCGAGGACCGGGAATTCCTTATCGATACGATGAACGTGGCGCGCTACTTGCTGCCGCACGTCCTGGCGCTCTCGACCAGTTCCCCGTTCTGGCAAGGCCAGGACACCGGGCTCAAATCGTACCGCAGCGTCATCTTCAAGAATTTCCCACGCACGAGCATCCCCGACTACTATGCGGGCTGGTCGGATTACCAGTACTACACGGACACGCTGATCAAGACCGGCTGCATTCCTGACACGACCAAAATCTGGTGGGATGTGCGGCCCAATGCCAAGTACCCGACCCTGGAATTCCGCATTTGCGATGCCTGCACCAGGCTCGAGGAGGTCATCTGTGTTGCTGCGATTTTCCAGGCCATCGTGCTGAAGTTGTGGAAACTGCGCCGCGACAACATGACCTTCCGCGTCTACCGCCGGGCGCTGATCGAGGAGAACAAGTGGCGTGCAGTGCGCTACGGCCTGGATGGTAAGTTGATCGACTTTGGCAAGCAAGAGGAGTTACCGGCACGTGACCTGATCCGCGAGCTGATCGAATGGTTTATCGGGGATGTCGTGGATGAGCTGGGGAGTCGCCAGGAAGTCGAGTACGCTTACAAGATTCTGGCCGAGGGCTCCAGTGCCGACCGGCAGTTGCGGAAATACCGGGAGACGGGGGACATGAAGGCCGTGGTGGACCAGATCGTGGCCGAGACAATGGAGTGTTGTGATAAGGAATAATGACCAATGACCAATGACCAGCGACCAAGTTTGGGATTTGGTCATTGATTGTTGGAGGTGCACGACACGTGCAGAAATCAGAGCTGAACAAGAGAATCAGGACGAGGAGGCAGAACAAGAGAACAAATAATGCCCCTACTTGCTCTGGGCCTCCTCTTAATTGGCGCTGTTATCCATGCCCTGTGGAATCTCCTCATTAAAGGCAGCCAGCACAAAGCTGCCTTCATGTGGTGGGCGCTTCTTGTCGGTACGGTTGGCTACGGGGCCATTCTGATCTGGACGACGCCTCTC
>JBBITV010000271.1:0-5706 GCA_037440585.1 Chloroflexota bacterium | reverse complement strand
CATTGTCGAGCTAGAGCTCATCCAGCTCTCGTTCCCAGTTCGCTGAAGCTGGTTCTTGCCGCGCTTGAGCGACCAGTTGCTTCAAGACGGTAGAAGCAGCCAGAATAGCGTCCTCGGGTTCTTCCTCGCGATTCAACAGGTTGTCTATGATCAGCTCGATCTGGGCGAATGAGGCGACGTCTACCAATACGGCTTTTGCCTCGCCTCTTTCATAGACAATAGGAAAATGATCTCGGGTCCAGAAGTCTGTGTTGGCCATCATTCGTCTCCTTGTCTTTTATACGGTTTTGGGTAACTGCTCAGGCTGAGTGTGCTGTCCAAGCAAATATGACAGCGAATCTCAAGGATTTATCGAATGGGGGTCCAGGTATTCGGTTAATCCCTGTGATTCGTTGTCATATTTGCCTACGGCTGAGCAGTTACCATTTTACCATATTTAACCCATATTGGGAAGTGCCTGATTATACTGACCCAAAAGAGTGGGGTCGCGAGGGAATTGCTCCTCACGACCCCAGGACTCCCACCAAGAGCTGTATCGCATCCCAATGGGATACGCTATCAGTCCTTGAGTAGCTCCTGGCGGCGCCACTCCTCCACCGACTTCTCCAGCCACCCTTGTACCGCCGGGCCGTGTACCAGCCCGGCCAGGTCCCGCGCTGCGTCCTCGGGCTCCATGACGATGAGCCAGCCCTCGCCGTAGGGGTCCTGGCTCACCAACCCGGGTTTGCTCACGACCGCTTGATTGATCTCCGTCGCCTTGCCTGCCAGGGGCGCTCTCAACGGCCCCACATACTTGCCCGACTCCATGGACCCGAAAGGCTTCCCTTTGGCCAATGGCCGCCCCGGCGGCTTGAGCCCGATATGCCGGATCTTCTGCGCCGATTTTAGCGCCACTTGATCCAGCCCGATGCGCACCCGGTTGCCCTCGACGCGCACCCAGAGATGGTCCTCAGGGTGATAATAGAGGTCGTCTGGTAGATAGATGTTGCCGACTTGGGCCATAAATGTCTCCTCGTCAAACGTCAAACGTCAAACGTGAAATCATGACGTTTGACGCTTGACGTTTGACGTTTCATGTTCCACGCAACTCGCAACCACTTCCACAATATCCAAGATCTGCACCGCTGCCTCACTCTCTTCGACGCCGATTTCTAGCGTCCGCACGCATTGCTGGCAGGCGGTGACGATGGCCAGGGCGCCAGTGGCGGCGAAACGCTGCACAGTGTTGGCGGCGATGCGAGCCACCTGCTCGGGCGCGACCATCTCCAGGTCGCCACCGCCGCCGCAGCATAGGCCGCGCTCACGATTGTGCGCCAGCTCGATCAGACGCAAGCCGGGGATGGCGGCCAGGATTTGTCGTGGTTCATCGTAGACGCCGCCGTTGCGCGCCAGGTCGCAGGGATCGTGATAGGTAACCACGCTGTCATGCTGAGCGGAGCGAAGCATCTCGGAGCGAAGCATCTCGGAGCGAAGCATCTCGGAGCGAAGCATCTCCCCCAGGTGCAACCGCCCTGATTGGATCAGGCGGACGATGAACTCCGTGGAGTGGAGCAATTCGATCCCCGGCGCGTGCCGGGCGTACGCCTCGCGCCACATCAGGCGACAGGCGGGACAGGTGAAAACGACCGTGCGTGCGCCTGAAGCCTGCAATTGGGCGAGATTGTGATGCATCAGCTTCTCCGCAGCCGCGGCCATGCCGGCGGCCTGGAGTGGGAACCCGCAACACCGCTCGTCCGCCAGGAGCGCGAACTTGACGCCAGCGGCTTCCAGTACCCGGACGAAGGCCTGCGGGATGCGCTGTACGTTCGGCGAGAAGGAGGACACGCACCCGACGAAGTAGACGACCTCGGCCTGCCGGCCGCGATACAGGTCGTCTGGCGGGTTGTCCAGGTATTCGACCCAGGCGGCGCGCTCGTCATCTGGGTAAGCGTGGATATTGCCGTGCTGCGACAGGGTCTCGCGCAGATGGCGCATGTGCGCCGGGGTGAGGTTGCGATCTGCCAGCTCCGTGCGAGCGGCTAGCCAGAACTGCCGCAGATCGATGCCGACCGGGCAGACCTGGGTGCAGTGGGCACAGAGGGTACAGTGATAGACCCTCTCGGCCTGTGGGGGCGAGAGGGTCATCCCCTCGTGCAGCGCCCGTATCAGCGAGATCCGGCCGCGCGGGGAGTTGGACTCCCAGCTCAGGACCGAGTAGGTCGGGCAGACGGTCCGGCAGTAGCCGCAGCGAGCGCAGATGGTCGCTTCAGCTTCGAGCCCGGTGAAAAAGGTGGGCGTGGTCATCGGTGCAGCCCTCCGGTGACCGCGTAGGCTGTGGCCAGGGCACTGGCGGCCGGGCCGAAAAGCCAGGGCCAAAGCGGGAAAGGCGCCTGGTACAACTTGCCGGGGTTCAGCAGGTTGAGCGGGTCGAGGCGTCGTTTACGGGCACGCAGCTCGGCCAGGCGCTGCCGGGGGAAGATACGTGGCAGGTACGGCGTGTTCCACAGTCCAACGCCGTAGGGACGCCCGCCGCGCTGCCATCCCAGGTCTTGCAGGCGTTTCGTCAGTCCGAGGGCAGGCAGGTAGCGAGTTGGCTGCCGGGCATCGGCAGGGTAGACCGACATCACCAGCGCTTCCCGTGCCGAGACGACCACGCCATAGGTCCCGATGGGCGTCCGGACACTCCGCGCGAGCCGCGCTACGGCGCCCAGGTAATCGGCCAGACGTTCCAGAGGAAGCAGCATCTCAGCGGCGAGCAGGGACGGGCCGGCACGCTTGACCCGCAGGTGGTAGACGCGCTCGCGCCATTCGTGCAGCGCGGCTGCTTCGTCCAGAGCTTGCACTGCGAAGTCCCCCGAATGGGGGGAGCCTGCCGAAGTGTCGCGGGCGTCCAGGGTGGCCAGGTGTGCCCGGCCACGCTCGACTTCGGCGGCAGCGCCCTGGAAGCTAACCAGGAGCAGCGCTCCGGTAGCAGGCGAACTGAAGCCAGCAGCGGCTAGCATGGTGGCATAGGCAGCGTCGGTGAACAGGATCGCGTACGGGGGCGGTTCGGCGCGGGCCAGGGCCAGGGCAGCCGCTTGCAGCCGGCCGGGATCGGCGCAGGCCAGCACGTGTTGCGCCTCGACCACCGGGCGGGGCCGAACCTGCAAGGTAATCTCGGTCAAGACGCCCAGCGTGCCTTCGGCGCCGGCGAACCACTCGACAGGTGGGTCGGATTCCGGAGTAAGGGTGTGCACCTGGCCATCTGGCAGGACCGCGGTCGCCTGCAAAACCTGGCCAGCCACAGGCCCGTAGCGCAGGCTGCCGATGCCGTACCCCCCGGTACTGACCCAGCCGCCCACAGTGGCCGCGACGGCGCTGCTGGGATAGGCGCAGGTGGCGAAGCCACGGATACGTAACTCGTCGTCCAGGTCGCCCCAGCGGGTGGCGGGCAGGACGGTGACTGTGCTTGCCGCCTCGTCGAGGGACACGACGCCATGCAATTCGTTCAAATCCAGCACCAGGCCGCCGCGCGTTGGGACGGTCTGGAAGTAACTGGTTGTGGCCGCGGCCCGCGGGGTGACAGGCAAGCGCTCCCTCGCCACCTCACGCACGGCCTGCACCACCTCGTCAGTCGTCTGGGGGCGCGCGACGGCGTCGGGCAGTGTCTGGAAGAACGGCCGGACCAGCAGACTGGGGACCGGGGCCATGTCCTGCGAATAGAGCCAGCGCTCTATCACATCGTCGGTGATGCGGTCGCCAAGGAAAGAGAAGTGGTGGGCCATCGCGATTGCACCTGAGAGGAACTCGGGGAAACTCGGGGAAACTCGCGAGTCTCCCTGAGTTCCCCTGAGTTCCTCGGAGTTCCCCAGAGTTCCTTCGCATGATACGAACTGCGCACAAGCGGACCCGCTGCCACTGCCCGGAACCCTAGCTCCTCACTGACTTCTCGATACCACTCGAATTCTATCGGATTGAGATACCGGGCCACGGGCAGGTTATGGGATGTCGGCTGCAGATACTGGCCGAGGGTCAGGATCTGGCAGCCGGCGCGGCGCAGGTCGTGCATCACGTCGACGACCTCTCCAGCCGTCTCGCCCAGGCCCAGGATCAGCCCGGACTTGGTGACCAGGCCAGCCCGACGCGCCCAGTCGAGGACGGCGAGGGAGCGCCGGTAGCCAGCGCGGGGTCGCACGTGCGAGTAGAGGCGCGGCACGGTTTCCAGGTTGTGATTGAAGACGTCGGGCCGGGCGGCGATCACGGTCGCCAGGGCCGACAATGCACCGCCGAAGTCGGGTACGAGGACTTCGATCGTCGCGCCAGGGCAGCGGCGACGGACTGCGGCGATGGTCGCGGCGAAATGGGCGGCACCGCCATCCGGCAGGTCGTCACGGGTGACGGAGGTGATCACCACGTGAGACAGGCCCATGCGGGCGGCGGCTTCGGCCAGGCGTTCCGGCTCGGTCGGGTCGGGTGGCAGTGGGCGCCCGGCCTGGACCGCGCAGAAGGCGCAATGGCGTGTGCACAGTTCGCCCAGGATCATGAAAGTGGCCGTGCCGCTACCCCAACACTCGCCCAGGTTGGGGCACAGGGCATCCTCGCCCCCGGTAGCTAACCCCAGGCCGTCGAGCAGCCCGTCCAGGGATTCGACGGCCTCACCCTGGGGCGCCTGAGCCACGAGCCAGGGCGGCATCCGCGCCCCGTCGCCAATCGTCGCGTTGAAGGCGCGGGCAAAGGCGCGGACGAAGGCCGTTTCGACCGCGTCGAAGTCGACCGGGTGGCCCAGCACCCGCCGCATCGAGGTCACGCCTTTGCCGGTGATGCCGCATGGCACGATCAGGCCGAAGTGCTCGATCGGCGGATCGACGTTGATGGCCAGGCCGTGCATCGTCACCCGCTGGCGCTCCGCGACGCCGATGGCCGCGATCTTGTCGTTGCCGACCCAGGCACCGGGGTGTCGCTCGACACGGCCAGCGGCGACGCCGAAGCTGTTCAGGAGGTCCAGGATAGTCTGCTCCAGGCGCCAAAGGTACGTATGCAAGTCGTCGTCAGGGAGCTTGAGGATGGGGTAGGCGACGAGCTGGCCGGGACCGTGGTAGGTGGCCCGGCCGCCCCGCTCGGTCTGGTACAGGCCGATCCCGGCCCGCCGTAGCGCCTCGGGGCTGACGCGCAGGTCCTCAGCGCCGCCGCCCCGGCCGAAGGTGATGACCGGCGGGTGCTGGACGAGGAGTAACACGTCGCCGATGGCATCCTGGCGGCGTGCGTCAGCTAATAGTTCCTGGAGACGCAAAGCCTGTCCATATTCCAGGCGGCCGAGCCGGATAACGGCAATTGTTTGTGGCATAGCGCCCTTGATAAGTTGCAGGAGTCAAGCGCTCACCAGCGCCGCCTGCCAACTGGCCGAGTCCAGCGTACCATCCTGAAGGATCACCACCTGCTTAGCCCGCGCCAGAATCTTCACCTCGTCTGGCCACTCTTGGCCCGCCGCCACCGGGAGCGCCTTTAGGCCCACTTTGCGCAAAAGTGCGGCCCGCTCCGCCGCTCGTTCCACATCCGGGGGACTCACTTCCCAGGACGCTTCCAGGACCAGGATCACCGCCTCATCCGTCTCCCGCAACTTCCCGCCCCACAGCAGATCACTGGCCAGAATCTGATCATATTCCTGCTCCGAAATGCGGCCGGCTGGCAGCGCAGTATGGAGTTGGTCGGCCACTTCTCTGGTAGCGTCATGGCCTTCGCGCAGTCGAC
>JBBITV010000270.1:0-5719 GCA_037440585.1 Chloroflexota bacterium | reverse complement strand
CCTCGCTTGGCTGATCCAGAGTCAGCCGTCCTACCGCTAGACGATCCCCCACCGCTGGCCGATAGCGAATGGCTGATAGCCGATGGCAGAATCTCCTCTAGCTATTTGCCATTTGCTATCCGCTATTAGCCATCGGCCAGGAGTGGCGGCGGGTGGGCTCGAACCACCGACCTAACGATTATGAGCCGTTTGCTCTACCTCTGAGCTACACCACCACACTAGGCGCTGCACGCCTGGAGGGACTCGAACCCCCAACCTTCTGATCCGAAGTCAGATGCTCTGTCCATTGAGCTACAGGCGCAGGTACTAAAGGTACATAGGTACACAAGTACACAGGGAGACAGGGAGACAGGGATGCTTTCTACCTGTCTACCTGTGTACCTGTGTACCTGTATACCTCTTGAGGCATCCCCGGCAGGATTCGAACCTGCGGCCTTTGGGTCCGCAACCCAACGCTCTGTTCCACTGAGCTACGGGGACACGAGAGAATGATCAATTCCCAATGACCAATGACCAACACAGCTTTTTGGGATTTGGTCATTGGCCATTGGTCATTGACAGGTGGGTCGCAAGGGACTCGAACCCCTAACCTTCGGCTTAAAAGGCCGCTGCTCTGCCCGTTGAGCTACCGACCCGTGGGAAGCTCAGCCGGCGCGGCACACCCGCGCCCCTACCGCCACTGCGGAGTTCCCCCGGCCTACTCGCCGTTTGCCTGGCTCGCCACCAGCAGCTTTCGGACAGATCGAGAGGTCGCCGTCGATAGGCGACCGGCTGATTCCCAGTGGACCCGGTCGGGCTCGAACCGACAGTTTCCGCAGTGCAAACGCGGCGCCATCCCAAGTTTGGCCACGGGCCCAACATGACGAAGACGAACGACCAACGACGAATGACCGATCCGGCTCACAATTCGTCCTTCGTCGTTCGTCATTCGTCACTCCATCTTCAGTATCGGCAAGTATGGTTACTTTGTTAAGGCGGAAGGAGAGGGAGTCGAACCCCCAAGGCCTTGCGGCTCAGCGGTTTTCAAGACCGTTGCAGTCGCCCATCTGCTTGCCCTTCCGCAGAGCTCTGGCCCGGCTCCCGTGAATGTTCACGGGAGCCGGGCATGCTTTGAGCCAACACCCGTTGCCCACCCCTATCCCACCCTCGCAGCGAAGACGGATCGCCAGCACTGGTAGTACTCTTTACACGCTGCCCTCTGCCCGCGTACCCTTTGCCCGATACCCCTTGACCGGCAAGAATTGCTCCTCTTCCAAGGAGGGGTTGACGAAGGGCCTTACGGCCCACCGGCCAGGTATGGCACCCCCGGCAGGGAGATGCTCTCAGCGCTCCGACTCTTACGTGCTGCTACACCAGGCCGCGTTAGTTGGCTAGCTCAACTTTTCCTTAAGCGCCTTGCGCTCGACCAATGCTTCTGCCAGTTTCATGGTCATCTCCTTCTAACAGGCTCGTAGTACGCACTTCAGTGCAGCAGGCGCCGTCAGGTCCTCGCACCCCTTGAGGCGCTGAAGCGACGACTACAAACCTCCACTCAGCTCGCGGATCGTCTCGCGCGCGATGAAGATATACTCTTCTAGCCAGCCGCGCACCTCGTCGATTGACAAAGACGTGGCCTCGGCCAGGCGACCAGTGCTCGCCAGGTCGTGGAGCAGGTCCAGTTTGAGGTACAGGTCCACGAACCCGGCATCACTGTAGTCGTGCTGGACCCGATTCAGCAGTAGCTCGTCTATCTTCATCGCTCACACTCCCCATTCACTGTGCTCACATGGCCGGCACCTCAAAGGTGCGGATCACCTTGTGCACTGAGATTCAAAACGAAAAAAGGCGTGAAACCGTTTGCCGGTCTCACGCCTCCGAAGGGGCAGCGATTGCGCGGGCTGGAGCCTATGTGCGCATCGCCCATCTCCTCCGCAAGGCGCGAGAGCCGGTGGGATTCTCACCGCGCAGTTTCAACGCGTGCCGCGGATCGGCAAACGGGCAGACTGTGATGGACTGCCACGAACTGCGCTGGGCTTGCATTCCCGTGAGTATCGATTCTGAGACTGCCGGATAGGAGAATCTGTCTCTCATCGCTGGCTCTGCATTTCGGTTTGGTCCAGCATTTCGATGATGCTAGAACCTTTGATAAACACTCGCCTCAACCCGTCGGGTTGGCTGACTTTCAACTGGCCTGTATTGATCAACCGTTTCAATGTACTCAGGCTAACACCAAGGGCCTCGGCGGCTTCTTCACGCGAGTATATGGCGTTTTCGTGAATAGGTTGCTTGGACAACATACAAACGAATTCCTAGGTTGGCTCTTCTCCAACTGGCGCTATTATAGCAGAGTTTTCTGGATTTGTCAAGGGGTCAAGAAGGGTCAGAATGGCTTTCTATGTCTGGCTCTCTGCAATCGCAGCGCAAAGCGCCTCCAGCCCCAATACGTAGCTCCGCCACCCAAATCCCAACACCTGCCCCACGCACACGGGCGCAATGACAGACCGGTGCCGGAACTCCTCCCGAGCGTGGACGTTGGAGAGGTGTACTTCCACTGCCGGCAACCCGACCCCGGCAATGGCATCGCGCAAGGCCAGGCTGTAGTGAGTGTACGCACCAGGATTGATCACGATGCCATCCGCCCAGGTACGCGCCTCGTGGATGGCATCGATGAGCTCGCCCTCGTGGTTCGATTGCACGATACGCAGTTCGAGGCCGCGTTCGGTGGCGTGTTGCTGGAGGCGGGCATTCAGCTCGGTGAGGGTGAGAGAGCCGTAGAACTCAGGTTCACGTGTGCCCAGGAGGTTCAAGTTCGGGCCATGGAGAACCAAGATTTGCATCAGAACGTCACCTCGCCATTGCTCTGATCCATCCCTGAATGGTCTTCTTGATGGTTCGCCAGTTCGTATCCCATAAAATCCTGGGCATTCGTTCTCTATCAGCTTCATCACAATAGGCCAGTGCAAAGAGGATTTGACGATTCATCGTACTTTCTCGACGTTCCTGTCGGATGGAACGACTACAAACCCCACTTGAGAAAAATTGTCATCAAAAGCGAACGCTTCATGCAGGCGGTGCTTCTGCATAATGGCAAAGCTGGTGCAGTCTGTGTACGTGAAGCATCGACATCCAGGATCCTCACCACTTTACTATGTGCCAACACATTGTGAAGAGTGACGGCGGCTTTCAACCCTACGCGGCGACGAAGATGTGTATAGGTTTCATCCAAAACGTAGTCACTCGTCAACAAGCCTACGGGCTGGCTGGCGAACTCCTTCCATACTCTTTTGGCTGCAGCATGATACTGATCGTCAGGGTCATAGAGCGCAATCCAGGCACTTGTGTCCACAAGAAGCCGTCTCATTGCTGCCGACGGCTCCCGTACAAATACTCATCGTGGTTTACGGCACTGTCGCGCAATCCTGATCCGACCAGTTGCTCACCAATCTCGGGGAGTCGCCAGATGGGATCATCATAGTAGGCTTCTTCGTCAATGCTCCGCCGAGCCAGGTACGCGGCCACCGCCTCACGGATGAGCTGGGCGATTGAAGACCCCTGGCTTTCGCTATGCTCTTTCAGTTCTCGATACATCTCCTCAGAGAGGTAAATCTGGGTCCTGATTGGATATTCACTCATCGCAACCTCCCGGCGCTGTGCTGTATACATTATACAGCACGACTGCCGTTCAGTCAAGTCTCGGGCTCGGCTTTTTGACTCTCATCGCGCATCTGCGCCAGCACGTCGATGACCACGTCCTTCGGTACCTCGTCCGTCACCATGACATCCCCAATCGCCCGTGGCAGGACAAATCGCAGCCGGTTCCGCACCCGCTTTTTGTCATACGCCATCGCGTTCCACACCTGGCTCGGGCTCGGGCCGCTAAAGCTGAGGGGTAGGCCGTACTGGACCAGGATACCCAGAATGCGCCGTTCCAGCTCCGGTGCGCATAGGCCGAGCCGCAGCGCCACCCGCGTTGCCGCCAGCAGACCGATGCTGACGGCGAACCCGTGGCGCAGCTCGTAGTCGCTCAGCACCTCCAGGGCGTGGCCAAAAGTGTGGCCCAGGTTCAGCACCGCCCGTCGGCCTTGCTCGAAGGGATCTTCCTCCACGACCCGGCGCTTCACGTCGATGGCTCGCTGGAGCACCCATGGCAACGGCTCCCAGCCCTGTGTCTCGATGTGTTCAAACAACGGCGGATCGGCGATCATGGCGTGCTTGATGACCTCTGCAAAGCCGGCGACAAAGTCGATGATGGGCACCGTCGCCAGCACGTCAGGATCGGTGGCGACGAGGGAAGGTTGCTTGAAGGCGCCCACCAGGTTCTTTCCACGTGGCAGGTCCACCCCAACCTTGCCCCCGATGCTGGAATCGACCATGGCTAGCAGGGTTGTCGGGACCTGGACCAGGGGCAGGCCGCGCATGAACGTAGCGGCGACAAAACCGGCCGTATCCCCGACAACGCCGCCGCCAAGGGCCAGGATGGTCGAGGACCGGTCGATCCCAGCATCCAGCAGGTGGTCGTAAAGGGCACGGACGGTGTCCAGGGTCTTGTAGGCTTCTCCTGCAGGCATGGTCACAACAGCGGTTTCCAGGTCTGCATCAGATAGAGCCTGGCTCACTGTCTCTCCGTGGAGTGGTCCAACTGTCTCGTCGGTGACGATGGCGACTTTGCCCTTCAAGCCGTGTTGGATCAGCAGTTCTCCGATGCGGCCCAGGAGCCCAGCTCCTACTGTCACATCGTAGTCGCCGGTCGGTGTTTTTACCTCAATCGTATAGATTTCGGCCATCCCAACCGCAACCTCCGCATCATGAGGGGTAGGGGCGAGGCAGCCGGAAGGATCGTCTCTTTCTTACCCAGAGGTTCTCTCCGGCTGCCTCGCCCCTACACGCCGTTGGCATACCTATGCGCCTTCATTTCTTCCAAACTGTCACCGCCCAGCTTCTCCACCAGCGCCTCACCCAGCACCCAGGCCACCATGGCCTCGCCGACCACGGCCGCGGCCGGAACAGCACAAACATCAGAGCGCTCGTAGTTGGTCATCGCGGGCTCACCCGTGGCCAGGTCGACCGAGCGCAGCGGCGTCAACGTGGTCGAGATGGGCTTCATAGCCGCTCGGACGATGATGGGCTGGCCGTTGGTGATCCCGCCTTCCAGGCCGCCAGCGCGGTTAGTGGGCCGTCCGATCAGATCCGAGACCCTTGGGGTCTCTGAGACCCCAAGGGTCTGATCGGGAGGTTGGCTGAGCACAAACTCGTCGTGCACCTCTGTCCCGTACTTTCGTGCATTCTCAAACGCGGGACCGATTTCGACACCCTTGATGGCATGGATGCTCATGAGTGCCTGCGCCAGTCGCCCGTCCAGCTTGCGATCCCATTGTACGTAGCTCCCAAGTCCAATGGGCACGCCAGTCGCCACTACCTCAAATACGCCCCCAAGGGTGTCCCGGCGCTTGATAGTGCCCAGGATGTGCTCGCGCATGGCCTCGGCGGCGACCGGGTCCGGGCAACGCACGTCTGACGCCTCTGCTCGCGCAAACAGTTCCGAGTACGGGAGGTCCGGAATCATCGCCTCCACCTGGCCGATGGACCGTACGTAGCTGCCGATCTGAATGCCGAATTCCGCCAGCAACTGGCGCACGATAGCGGCAATGGCAACGCGCATCGCCGTCTCGCGCGCGCTGGCCCGCTCCAGAACCAGGCGCATGTCGTAGGTCAGGCCATACTTGATGCCGCCCGTATAGTC
>JBBITV010000269.1:0-5722 GCA_037440585.1 Chloroflexota bacterium | reverse complement strand
GAGCGGCCGCCGCGAACTGGCCGCTCGCCGAGATGACCTCGGTCGCGCTCGCCGATACCTCCGTCACGAGCTGGCGTAAACTGGCCGTCATCCGATTGAACACCTCGCTTACGGTTAGCAGGTTGGCGAGTATCACATTGAACGCGCGGGTCACCTGGCCGACTTCGTCATCAGATTGGACCGGAACCTCCGCCGTCGTGAAGTTGACCTGCCGCGTCAGGTCCCCGCCGGCCACGGCCCCCATTTCGGCCACCAGGTTCGCCAGATCCGACCGCGCGATGCGGTCGGCCGCCGTGGCAACCGATTGCAGGGGTCGTGCGATCCGGCGGGCCAGCCACGCCGCCACCAACGTAGTGACCAGCACCGTGGCGATCATCACCAGCAGAACGAGCCTGCGCAGCGACTCGACCGCAGCGAAGGCCTCGGCGTTGTAGAGGGTTTGGTGCAGCGCAGCTTCGGCCTGGGTTAGTACGAGCACACTGACGGCGGCCATCGGCAGCAAAGCCACCAGCAGAAACGCGCCTACCAGCCGGTACTGTAGACTTTGTGTCAGGCGACGACAGTGAAACATGGATCACCCCTGCCCCACCTCGACGACGCCCAAGCCAGCCGTGAGCGGGTCCCGGCGCCCCAGGATGCGATCCAGGTCCAGTAGAATAATCAAGCGGCTGTCGAGCTTGGCGATGGCACGCAAATAGGCGGAGTCCACCGTAGTCACCAGGGCGGAAGGTGGCTCGATGGCCTCAGCCGGCACACGCAGTACCTCTGACACCCCGTCCACGATCAACCCAACCATTTGCCCGCCGATCTCCACGACCATGATGCGGGTCTCTCGAGACAGGTCTGAGACCGGCAGCTCAAACCGTTTACGCAGGTCCATCACCGGGGTGATCTTGCCGCGCAAGTTGATCACGCCTTCGATATAGTCCGGTGTCCGCGGCACACGCGTGATCGCTGGCAGCCGGATGATCTCCTGCACGCGGGCGATGTCCACCCCATAGACCTCCTCCCCCAGGGCAAAGACGACCAGTTGCTCCTCATGAACAGCGCCAGCAGCGGCTTGAAAATCTATCATTTCTGCCTCTCTTCCTCCCCCATAAGCGTCGCAAGATATTCTTCCTCTACGAGAATATTGTGGGCGGCGACAAACTCACGGAGATCGGCCAGGCGGATTTTGACGTACATTCCACCGGCCGTATTGTAGGCATGCAGGCCTTTGTTGCGAATCCAGCGGTGAATGGTGGAGCGGGAGACGCCGCAGTATGCGGCAGCCTGGGATACGGTGAGTACGCGATCATCAGACATCTAGCCCTCGCTTTCGTCGAAAGAGGTACACAGGTACCCTCCCAAGTGTTTCGTCTATCACATCAAACACATCTGTTGTATCGACTTTACCCCTGCAAGCTGTACGCGCCGCCCATGAATTCTGCATGAATTCATCATTCGACCTTCAAGCAGATGAGGATCTCAACCTCAACCTGGGACCTCTGGGCGATTTGATGTAGACAGGGGGAGAGACATGAATGGCCAACTGTATTGTCAGCCCTGGCTGGTCAACGCCCTGGGGTACGAGGCTTGCTTCGAGCGGTGAGCCAGGTGCGGATAGGGGTGGCGGTTAAGCGGCCGGGCGGGCAATGACGATCAGGCGATAGGTATTGCCCGTGGGCGGCCAGCAGGTCACCAGGGTGAGGCGTTCGTCCGTGGTGGGCGCGATCCACTGGGCGTTTTGGAGGCGTTGTTCTGCGGAGACCCCTTCTTCGCGGAGCAGAAACTTCTCGTCAACCGTGTAAGAATACAGCGTGTCGCCGACATATAAGCTGACGGGGTCTCCGGGGGAGAGGTGAATCAGATGCTCAAAGACCTTGCCTTCAATGTTATGGTGGCCGGAAAGCACCGTATTCCCGACCTGCCCCGGCAGGGCCGAGCCAATCGCGAAGCCGGCGGCGAACGATGGGACTATCCATTCGGTCACTTCGCCTTGCCCACGGCGCACCGTCCGCCAGCCCATTTCGACCACCCGTGCGTCCAGTTTGATACTGGGCGCGACAATGCGATCGGGCGGCCGGTTGGCAGGGGATGGCGCACGAGCCGTGGGCGCTGGAACCGGAGTCCCCGACGTGCCACGTGGCAGCGGCGTAGGTCGCGCGACAGGCTGCGATGATACCTTGGGGAGAGAATCAACTGGCGAGGGGGGCGGCGCAGTGGTGATGGTGATCGTACAGCTCAGGGCGATCACATTCAAAACGATCACTGGCAGCAACGACCCGGCCCGGCCGAGGATGGTAGTGGCGGCGCTCATATCAGCCTTCAGTTCTCAGCCATCGGCGCCTCATCCCACCGCAAGCAAGGCGGCGAGGGGGTTAGCTGATAGCTTCTTATGCCGCCTTCACCGGTTGGACCCAGGTGAGCGCCGGGGGTGCAAGGCCGGCCGGAGCACCGGCCACGGCCGCTTCACCGTGGATTAATTCGCTCAGGGTCTCGATTACCGTGCCATCCCAGGCCTGGCCCTCTCGCTGCCGCAACGTATCCAGGACCCGGTGGATGATGCTCAAACGCCAGCTCTCGGTCGCCGGCCCCGCCGCGGCCCCGGACACCATCTGGGCGACTGCGCTCAGGCGGACAAACTCGTGGACCAGGGTAGCCACCCGCGTGCCGATGGCGGCTTCGCGGGCATCCAGCCCCATACCACGCGCCCCGGCAATCCGCTCCAGGGACAACTCCAGCCCCGGTAGCAACGCTAACGGCCCCTGAGCCAGGACCGTGCGCGGAGCGCCAGCGGCGACGTTCCGGGGCGATAGCAGCCAGCGGTCGGCGACTACCGGGCTGACATCATAGAACAGGGCGCACCATTGGACACTACGGATGGTGGCCGGGCTCAAATTCAACCGCCGGGCCAGGCGCAGCGCCAGATGCGCCGCACATTGCGCACGCTCGGCCAGCCAGCCATCCGCCAGCCCCACGGCGCTAATCAGCACCCCCAGCCCGGCCTGGTAGACCTCACCGAGCTCTTCATAGAACGCGACGTCACCGGTGAGCGGCCCAAGGAAATTCGCCAGAAAGGTCAGTTCTTCGGCCTCCCACTCCTGGTAAGGCCGTGCCGCATCGCGGTAGCACAGCAAAGCCCCGACGAACCGGGCCGGCCCTAGAAGCGGCGCGCCCAGTATCGCGTGCCGCCCCGGCTCAACACTGCTCACCGGCTCGCCAACCGCCAGACACTGGGCGATGAGGCTCTCCGTGTGCAGGGGCACACGCCAGCGCCACGGCGGGACCGGAGCCCCACTCGTCGCGCCAGGGCGCAAAGTCGTGCCGCCCTGGTCGAGGAGCCAGAGCCAACAAGCCTTGGAGTCGCTCGCCTTGGCCACCCCGGCCGCAGCCAGTTGACGGAGCAGGCGCAAGTCAGTCACGCCGGCCAGACCCTCGCTCAGGCCCAGCAGGGCATCGATGAAAGGGGAATGCATGCCAATCTCCCGTATCGAGTTTCGAGTTTCGAGTTTCGGGTTCCGAGTTCCGAGCTTCAAGTTTCAGGTTTCGACACCAAAGCTTACAACTCGAAACTCGAAACTCGAAACTCGAAACTTATAAGTGCTCAGGCGGCTCCGGTGGTTGTGTTAGATCGCCTGGTGGAATCTCGCGAATGATCTCGCCCGATGCCGTGTTGATGATCCGGATGCGGACTGCGCGCGTCTCCGGGTCGACCAGGAAACGCATCCGCATCGGCCCCTGGTCGGCCAGAAACTGTTGTATTTTCTCGCGCATCATCGCGGTCGTCGCCGCATCCTCAGGCTCATCGGCCAGGTGGCTACGTTCCACGCGCTCGGGCAAGCCCTCCGGCGACGCCCCACCCGGCCGCGCAGCCGGCTGGGTCTCCTGCGGAAGCTCGACGATGGGTAGGCGCCGGACACTGCCTATAGGCTCAATCAAAATGGGGTCTGCCATTCCTGATCACCCCCTCTCGAAACACTCTACTAGCCAAACATACTCTGTGAGAAGATCACAGCCGCGTAGGCGCGCTGTGCATTCAGCACTGTCGCCTGGTTCAACAGCCGTCCGAACTCGGTTGTCAAAGCCTCCTCACGCTGCTGCAACCGCTCTTCCATTTGCGAAATCTGTGTACTCAAGCGCTCGGCGCGCGTGCTTGCCGCGTTGATCTTACTCGTCAACAGCCCTGAATCGTCGTAGGTCACGAACGGCGCCAGCACACCGGTCGAGTTGCTGGTATCGTACAGACGGTCCATCACTTTGTCGACCAGGCTGGCTACAGCTTGATAATTATTGCTCAGCGCCGTCGCCAGCTTGGTGCTGTCCGAGATCGAGAAGTGCAAACTGGCTCCGATGGTGATCCCGATGTCGGCCAGGCTCTGGGGCTCGCTGGTGGCCTGGCCGTTTACGCTTTGTATCAGAGCCGCCACGAGATCCCCCCGCAGCCGGGTGAACACCGTGTCGCCCGCGAGCCCACCCCGCGTGTACGTTTGGGTCGAGGCGTTGTAGTCTACCGCCGACTTGCTGCGGACAAAGTCGATCACCTCGTTTACCTTGTTGAGGAACTCGGTGAGCTTGTTGGTCACTGCATTGGTATCAGCCCCAATCGTTACCTTGATCGTCTGGTCCGTCGTAGCTTCCTGCTGCAGGTTGAGCGTGACGCCCGAGATGACGTTATCAAGCGTATTGCTGCTGCGCGCGGCGTTGGTTCCGCGCGCGAAAGCGATCCCGTTGACCGTGAAATCGGCATCCAGCCCGGCCTGGAGGACGTTCTTGAAGGTGCCGCCGGCCGTGAGCACCCCCAGGCTTTGGAGCACCGTGCCGCTGGTGTCGGAAGCGCTGATCCCATGCTGCGAGCCGGTACGGCCGGCAGTGAGCACCAGTTGGCTGCCGACGATGCTCGCGCTGACCGCATTGCCTGAGACATACGTGGCGTTGTTGATGGCATTGCGGATGTCTTCCAGGGTATTGCTGGTGCTGACGGTGATGCTGGCGCCCAGGGCGGTGTAATTCAGGCTGGCCGCCGTCCCGGCATCCTTGTTCCCGGCTGCGGGGCTGGCGCCGAAGGTGATGTCGAGGCCACGCCCCGTCTGATAAGTCGCATCGGCCGTGAAGGCCACCCAGTCACTGGTCAGCGTTCCCGTGCCGTCCGCGGTGCTGGAGATCGAGACCGCCTTGCCATCGCCGTCGAGCAGCCGGAACTCCCACGTACCGGCGTTGTTCCGCGTCTCAACGTAGTACTTGTCCGAGGCCAATTCCTGCTGGCCAGTTTGGATAGCGCCCCCGGCAAAGCCGGTCACAGTGCTGGTGACACTGGCATTCGAGATGGGGTCCGCGCCTGTAGCTCGCCCGCCGATCACGAAGGTCCCGCTCAGATTCAGTGCCTGGCCGGTTGCCTGCACGTCTGAGGAGACGCGGTGGGCTTTTGCCAGGCCGTTGGCGCGGAGGACCACATCGTAGATACCAGCCACAGCCGAGGTGCTGGCTGTGGCCGTAAGCGCCGTAGTGCTGCTAGACGTGATATTGGTAGCCGTCGCGCTCTTCGCTCCAAAGACGGTTCCGGTACTCCCGCCTGCCAGTCCCGTTGCCAGGTTCTTCAGGCTGATCAACAAAGTGCGGGTGTCCGTATAGAGTTGGCTTTGCACCTGGACCGTATCGCGCTGTGCCCGGAGCTGGACCAGCGGCTGGCGCTCGACGGCCATGATCTGATTGATCAGGCTACCGAGGTAAGTGGCTGAAAGCC
>JBBITV010000268.1:0-5749 GCA_037440585.1 Chloroflexota bacterium | reverse complement strand
AGAAACCCGCTATTGACCCATTACCAGTCCAAGTTCAATCTCGCATCTCAACAGATATCGAAACCAAAGCCTGCTCGCGATGAGCCCGAGGTTCGCAGGTGCCAATGGAATCGCCGCGTAACGCGTCCCTCGCCCGATCACCTCAACGTACTTGCTACGCGCCAGAGCGCCCGGCAGGACGACGAATTCCAGGTTGAAGGGTGTTGGCGCCAGGTCGATGCCCTGAAGCACGTAGGCCTGCCACATGAGTGAGGCGCAGGAATAGTACTCTGCCGAGCGGCGCGTGAAGATCATGTGCCAGAGCGTGGGCGCATAGGGTGCGCCGATTTTGCTCTCCGCATAACGAGCGGCGGCCAGGCGCTGTGCGGACCCACACCGGACGCGCAGCGCCAGGATGTCGTAGTTGACCGCATATTCGTCGAACGGCACGCATTGGACGGAGTACCAGGTCCGTTTTTCGGCGCCCTCGCCGCGCGGATCACGGGCGGCGTCCACCACGCCGCACCCGGTCACAATGCCAATGTGCGACCAGAACACGGTGAACCGGGTGTACCAGCGATCGGTCGGGTTGGAGACGATCAGGATGTCCCCGGGCTCCAATAGGCTGAAGTCCAGGTCGTTGTAGGGCCGGATGTGTACGCGCGTCCTGTCGAAGTCTGTGGCTTTTTCGACCATTGTTCTCCGGCTGATGCGTGTCGCGTGATGCGTGAGGATCGGTCCGCGTTTCACGTTTCCCGTTTCAGCCATCACGTATGATGCATCACCTCTCAGCTACAGCCATTATAAACCATCTGGCGCAATTTTGCCACCCGGGAGCGCCGGACCCAATTGCGCTTAAGCCAACTGGCGCTAGCTTTCCTGTGAAGTTTGGACCACGAAGGCACGAAATGGCGCGAAGAACGCGAAGCGCGAAGACACGAAGGCGGCCAACACGGCGAGCATCTTCGCGTCTTCGTGCTTCGTGCCTTCGTCTTTCTTCACGGCTTCGTGGTCCAAACCCTCTTGGCGCGAAAAGTTAGTGCCATTGGGCTTCAGCCCGGTTTTGGCGCGGTCCCCCATGGTGTGGGGCGCTTGCGATCTTGCGTGGTGTATGGTAAGATACTGGTGGACGGACTCGCGATTACTGAGCCAGCTTGCCTCAGTCGCTCGCGGCGGGGTTCGTAACCCGACGCCAGGCCGCCGAGTCACGGACCCGGCAGAAGCGGGGTGCGGAAAACAGGTCTGGCTGAGATCGCCGAGTCGGACGAGGTTGAATGAGGTGAGGGGCATCGAGTAGGCAAAGGAGGCAGCCCGATGGCTACGTATATCATGCTCAGCACGCTCACGGATGAAGGAGCCAAGACGATCAAGCACAATCCTGACCGGATCAAGGAAGTCAACAAGGAGATCGAGGCCCTGGGAGTGAAGGTGGTCAGCCAGTACGCCACCCTCGGACCCTACGACTTCGTCAACATCGTCGAGGCGCCGGACAACGAGACGGTTGGCCGTGTCTCGGCCGAGCTCGCATCGCGCGGCAGTGTCAAGCTGATGACCATGGCCGCCATCCCCATCGACACGTTTATCGCCAGGTTGAAGTGAGAACCCACCCCGGCGGAGCGCCCCCCTGCCCCTCACCCGCTCCGCCGGGACCAACTGCAAAGGAGTCTGGGCTCCCGAGTCCGGGGTCCGGACTTCGGACTCTGGACTCCAGACACTTTTAGAATTACTCTACAACATCTGTGTTAACCGCGTAAATTATGGGACGCGGATGGTCGCAGACGAACGCGGAAAGAGTGAAATCGTCCGCGTTTGTCTGCGTTTGTCCGCGTCCCATCGAATTGGTTGCGGCGAAGCTGCGCTATGAGGTAGACATGGACGTCTTCGAGGCCATCAACCAGCGCCATTCGATCCGCACATTCCAGAGGTGGCCGGTCGAGCCGGAGAAACTGCGCGCTATCCTGGAGGCAGCCAACCGCGCCCCGTCGGCCGGCAACCTGCAAGCCTACGTGATCTACCAGGTGACCGATCCGGCGCGCCGTCATGCCCTGGCCCGGGCCGCCCTGAGCCAGGACCTTGTGGCCGAGGCACCGGCGGTGCTGGTATTCTGCGCTGATCCGGCCCGCTCGGCGGTGAAGTACGGCCGGCGTGGCGAGCGCCTATACGCGATTCAGGACGCGACCATCGCCGCGGCCTACGCCCAACTGGCGGCGACGGCGCTGGGTCTGGGCAGCGTGTGGGTCGGCGCGTTCTACGACGACGCGGTGAGGCGCATCCTGGACCTGCCGGCGGGCTACCTGCCGGTGGCGCTACTGCCCATCGGCTACCCCGCCGAATCGCCCGAGCCCTCGCCACGCCGGCCACTGGAGCAGATGGTCCGGGAAATATAGGAGTCCTCACACATTTGCACTGACCGCGCAAATCTTTACCCCACGGATGGAAAGGATCACGGACTAAATCCAAAGTATCCGTGATCCTTTCCATCCGTGGGTTAAACTTGGTCGCCGCTATGCGGCGCTATGGCATGAAATGAGCGAACAAATTAGACCAGTCATCGTCGTCCACGGTGGGGCGGAAACATCCCCGACGAGCTTTGGGAAGCGCATCAGGCCGGCTGCCGGGCGGCGGCTCAAGCCGGCTGGGAGGTGCTGGCGCGGGGCGGGTCGGCCCTGGACGCGGTGGAGACTGCCATCCGCATCCTGGAGGACGCCCCGACCTTTGACGCAGGCGTTGGCTCAGTGCTCAACACCGACGGCCTGGTCGAGTTGGACGCTGGCATCATGGACGGCCGGACGCTCAATCTGGGGGCGGTGGCCGCGGTCAAGACGATCCGGAACCCGGTTACACTGGCACGGCGCGTGCTGGAGAGCCCCTACACCTTGTTGGTCTGCGACGGGGCACTGCGCTTCGCTCGCGAGGTGGGGTTTGCCGAATGCGAGCCAGAGGAGTTGATCGTTGAGCGAGAACGGTTAGCTCTGCAACGCCACCTGGCAGACCAGGCGGCAGCGGCTGCAACGCATGACGTTCGCGGTGACACCGTCGGCGCGGTGGCGCTGGACCAGGCTGGCAACCTGGCCGCCGGCACCTCGACCGGTGGACGGCGGTTCAAGCGGCCCGGCCGTGTGGGCGACGTGCCCCTGCCCGGCTGCGGTTTCTACGCCGACAACCTCCTTGGGGCCGCGTCCTCGACGGGCGAAGGCGAGGCCATCGCGCGCATCGTGATGGCGAAGCGGGCGGTGGATGCGCTGGCGGACGGCTGCCACCCCCAGGCCGCCGCCGAGGAGGCGATCAGCTATCTCGCAACGTGGGTGAATGGGCGGGCAGGGCTGATTCTGTTGGACCGGTTTGGCAGGGTGGGGGTAGCGTTTAATGCGGCGAGGATGGCGTGGGCGGAGGGGCGCATAAACAGCATTGCAGACTTTTGATGACCCTGTCCGCCATCCTCATCGACACCTTCATTTCCCGGTTGAAGTGAGACCCACGCCCCGACGGGGCGTACTGCGCGCCTTACCCACTCCGCCGAAGTCAACTTCATCGAGCAAAGGGGCTCTCAACCCATGATCGACACCTTGGCACTCATCCATTCTCTTTGACGCTGGATCGTTCTCCTGGTAGCTGTCGCCGGTCTCGTCCGGGCCGCGATGGGCTATTTCCAGAAGCAGCCGTTCCAATCCCTGGACGCCACGCTAGGCCGCATCTACCCCATCGTTATCGACATACAGGCGCTGATCGGCATCATCCTGCTGATCCTTGACTGGAACCTGCCGCGCCGGCCGAGCCTGCTCCACCCGCTGGTCATGCTGTTGGCGCTGGCGGTGGCGCATGCCATCCGGCCGATGTCGCGGGGACAGGGTCACGAGGGTAGGCATTGGGTTCAGCTTGCGGGTATTGGCGGGAGTCTGGTGCTGATCCTGATTGGGCTGATGTTCGTCCAAGCTATGCCGGTGTGAGGAGGTTGGCTAGAGAGGCGATAGCTCCTTTTTCCCCTTCGCACCATCCATATGGCCGACTTTTTCAGTCAGGCCGACAAAGGGCTTGACGAGATCAGTGAACTCCAGGGGGAAAACGTATTTCGTCGATGGGCTGGCCCCTAGCTCCCTGAGAGCTTCAAGGTACTTGAGGTTCAGGGTCTTTTCGTCAATCTGTTTGGCTATCGAATAGATTCTTTCCAGGGCGATGGATTCTCCCTCGGCCCGGAGAATGGCTGCCTGTCTTTCTCCCTCAGCTTCCAGGATGGTGGCGCGCTTATCCCTTTCCGCGGCCATCTGGCGGTGCATTGCGTCACGGATTTCTGGAGGTGGCACAATCTCCCGGATTTCGACCGTGCTCACGTAAACACCCCAATGCTCCGTGACCTCGTCGATCTTCTCCTTCAGGACCTGGTTGATGTGCTCCCGTTCCGCCAGCGCCTGGTCGAGGGAGATATCGCCAATCACCGCTCTCAAGAGGCCAGTTGCCAGGCCCTTTAAGGACTCATTGAGGTTTTGGACGCGGATCTGGCTCCACACGGGCTCCTGTATTTTCCAATAGAACAAGAAGTCAACATCGATCTGGGCATTGTCCTTAGTGATGCACGTCTCATGAGGTATTTCGAAGAACCTCTCGCGAACGTCCACCGGGACTGACCTGTCCGTCAACGGGATTAGCAGCACAATACCGGGTCCCTTGGCCCCAATGCATCTACCCAAGCGGAATATGACCAATCTCTCATATTCGGGGATGACTCTGATCGACCCCCTGACATAGAATAGACCCGTAGTCACCAGAAAAAGCACTAAGACAAGAACTACGAATTCGGGAACTCTTTCTCCTAGTAGGACGATAAGCGCTAGAGGAAGCATACCAATGGTCAAAAAAACGATCAGCTAGACAAAAAGATCTTTAAGCCTTTCCATCGCAGAGGTCCCCTTTCAGAGTGCAGTCCAGGTCAAGACTGCATATGTCCCAGAGACGGATAATCTGCTATCTCTGGCTGTCTAAATGGGTCCAGTCCAGAGCCTCATGGTTTGCGGCTACGGAATTCTCTACCTCTCCAATAGAGTGAGGTTTGGAGATCCTTGGCTAGCAATGGAGAAAGGCATGGAGGCCACGTTCTCTTGGAAGGCATCAGTCGGGGTTCGTAGGTGGAAGATTGCATCGAGATCTTCCCCTGGTTCGCGCAGACGAATTGCCGGCTGCGGGTCATCGTGCACGGGGCCGATCACTTGGGAGCGAGCAAGTGATAATGCACTGATCGCCCTCATGGGGTAGTATACACCACTTTGGCCTGGAGTGCAAGGTCCCCTTGACAAATCGCGTTGGGCTTGCGCAGGCGTAAGAGGCCTCTTCGCAGTCTTTGATAGTGCCTCTCTTCACCGCTTCAAAGCCTCCAGCATCGCCACCAGCTTATACTTGCGCCCATGCCTCGCGATGAGTTCCTCCAAATACGCCCGCCACTCCGCTTCGCGGCCGGCCGCCCGGTATGCCGCTCGCGCCTTGCCCAGCCAGTTCACGGCGTGGTGGTAGTGCTGCGCTTTCCCCGAATCCATGATGCGCTCGGCCTGCGCCCGGCACTGGCGGATCACCCAGTCGGGATGGGTCTGGATCGCGGCGTCGACGACCCGCTCCAGGGTGCCATAGCCTGTGTAGGGATAAGCGTCAACTGCCCGGACCGCTTCGTCGACCATACCCTCGTGCAGGTAAATCTCGACCTTGTTCGTGATATCGCCTGTCCCGGCCAGGTGAGCGAGCAGATCGGTTTTGACCGTAGGCCAACGCTCGCCCGCCAGGTCCT
>JBBITV010000267.1:3537-5753 GCA_037440585.1 Chloroflexota bacterium | reverse complement strand
GCCGTGAAGCGCGAGATGGGTTCGTATTGGGCCACCCGGGCGTGGGCCAGTAGCTTCTCCAGATCGAATTCGGCCAGGCAGATCGGGCGGGCCGTCAGGTCGAAGGCCTCGCACACCAGCGGGTGAACCTCGCCGAAGACGCCGATCTGCTCCTCGCCGACGGCCAGCACGGCCGAGCGGCCGGGGTGGAATGTAGGGTGGGCAGCCGGGGTGTAGGTGGCGCCGTGGATGCTGTGCCGCTCTAATAGGGCCTCGACCACGCCCTTCAGGTCGAAGAAGTCCATGTTGCTCGCATCGGCTGTGAGCCAGGAGGCCGATTCGCGTGGTCCGGCCAGGCCAATTGCCAGGCGGCGTTGTTCGGACGGCAGCAGTTGGCCCGGCTCCGGCAGGTACACCCGGCCCACCTCGAACAGGGCGACACGGTCCCGATACCGCAGGTTGAAGGCCACCGCTTCCAACATACTCGCCGATAGGGTCTGCCGCATAACCGACCGCTCGGGGCTGATCGGATTCGCGATCCGCATATAGGCAGCCGGATCGACGAGGGCCGGCTGGCCGGGCGGGACCAGTGCCGCCTCGCGTTCGGGAGTAGTCAGGGAGTAGCTCATGATCTCCTGTAAACCGGCGCCGGCCAGTATATCGCGGGTTTTTTCTTCCAGGTCAAGGGCCGGGTTGGATCGCTGGGGCGGTAAGACGTCAGCCATGTCAGTCACCGGCAGGCGGTCATAGCCATAGACACGGGCAATCTCCTCGATCAGGTCGTGCGCGCCTTCAATGTCCAGGCGATGGGGCGGCACCGTGACGCGCAACCACCCGTCGCCAGCCGGCTCGCAGGTGAATTCCATCGCGGTCAGGATGCGGCGGATCTCGTCCAGGCTTAGATTCAGGCCCAGGATGCGTTTGACCTCAGCCGTGGTCAGATCGACCACGACGGTGGGAGCGGGGACCGGATAGGTGTCGGCCACGCCGCGGGCGATGGTTGCGCCAGCCAGTTGGCGCATCAGCTCGGTAGCGCGGACCACGGCCAGGACAGTGGTCGCCGGGTGGAGGCCACGGCCAAAGCGTGTGGCTGCCTCGCTGTGCAATTTCAGCGCCGCCGACGTGCGCCGGATGCTGATGAAGTTAAAGTTAGCCGACTCTAATAGCACGTTGCGCGTCGATTCGCTCACCTCGGTTTCGGCGCCACCCATGACACCTGCGATGGCAATCGGGCCAGCAGTGTCGGTGATGAGTAGCATATCCGGCGTGAGCGTGCGCTGGACGTTGTCGAGCGTCGTCATCGTCTCGCCCGGCCGGGCGCGCCGGACGATAACGGTCGGGATGTCGTGGCCGGTCTGCCTGGCCCGCTCTACCAGTTTATCGTAGTCGAAGGCGTGGAGGGGCTGGCCCCACTCCCACATCACGTAGTTGGTGATGTCCACGATGTTGTTGATGGGCCGCATCCCGACCAGGGTGATGCGGCGCGCCAGCCAGCCGGGCGACGGGCCGACGGTCACGTCACGGATGAGGGTCGCGCTGTAGCGCGAGCACAGGTCCGGGTCCGCGATTTCCAGGTTCACCAGGCGATCTGCCGGCGGCTCGTCCTCGGCGCGCATCGTCGGCTCAGGCGTCTTGAAGGTCTGGCCGGTAAGCGCAGCTACCTCGCGGGCCACGCCGATAACAGCGAAGTCACGCGCCAGATTGGGTGTCAGGTCCAGGTCGAGCACCACATCGCCCATATAATCGGCCAGGGGCATGCCGACAGGGGCGTCATCCGGCAAGATAATGATGCCGGTGTGGTCGTCAGAGAGCCCCAATTCTTTCTCAGAGAGCACCATGCCGTCAGACAGGACGCCGCGGATCTTGCCGGGCTTGAGAGTCGCCAGCTTGCGGCCTTCGGCGTGCCCATCGATCAGACGCGCGCCCACCACGGCAAACGCCACCTTGACCCCCTGGTCGCCCACCTTGAGGTTGGGCGCGCCGGTGACTACCGTCTTGGGCTCGCCCGTGCCGTATTCGACCGTGGCCAGGGTCAACCGGTCGGCATTCGGATGTGGCTCCACCCTGAGCACCTCGCCGACGAAAACCTTGTCGCGTTCCCAGGCGAAGCTCTTGACGTCTTTGCCGCCAGCCTCCACCCCTCCCTGGCCCCCGCGTGCAAGAGGATCGACTCCTCCCTGGCCCCCCCTGTAAGGGGATCGACCCCTCCCTGGCCCCCGCGTGCAAGAGGATCGACC
>JBBITV010000267.1:0-3527 GCA_037440585.1 Chloroflexota bacterium | reverse complement strand
CCCCCGGCCCCCCCCCCGCCGCGCCCCCCGGTTCATTCTGCCCCCCCCCCCCCCCCCCCCCCGCTTTTTTGGGGGGGGGAGGGGGGGGGTGGAGGCTACACCGATGTAATCAATATCCGCTACCTCCAGCCCCGCCAAAGTCAGCCGTTCGGCAAGCTGCTCAACAGGAATGGGAATGTTGACGTATTCACGTAGCCAGCTTAATGGTACTCGCATCGTATCACCTCTAGAACTGTTCCAGGAACCGCAAATCCGTACTCCAGAAGTACCGGATGTCGTCGATGCCGTGCTTGAGCATGGCGATGCGCTCCGGGCCCATGCCGAAGGCGAAACCGCTGTACCTGTCAGGATCGTAACCGCCGTTCCTGAGGACGACGGGGTGGACCATGCCGGCGCCCAAAATTTCGAGCCAACCCGTGTATTTGCATACGCGACAACCGGCGCCACGGCACAGGATGCAATCCATGTCCATTTCCATGCTTGGCTCGGTGAACGGGAAGTAGCTACAGCGGAAGCGGACTTTGCGCTCCATCCCAAACATGCGTCGGGCGAAGTTCGCCAGAGTGCCCTTCAGGTCCGCCATGGTGATATTCGGGCCGACGGCCAGGCCCTCCACCTGATGGAACATGATCTCCGAGCGGGCGGTGATTTGCTCATAACGATAGCACATCCCGGGCAGGATCACCCGGATCGGCTCTGGGTAGTATTCACGCATGGCGTGAATCTGGCCGGGCGAGGTGTGCGTCCGCAGCAGCCGCTCCTCGTCGATGTAGAACGTGCTCCACATGTCGCGGGCCGGGTGATGAGGGGGGATGTTGAGCAGCTCAAAGTTGTACGCGTCGGTTTCGACCTCGCGGCTGCGGTACACCTGGAATCCCATTTCGGCGAAGATGGCGTAGATCTGGCGTAGGGTTTGGGTGCTAAGGTGCAGCCGGCCGGGGCGCGGCGGGCGGCCGGGCAGGGTCACGTCTATACGCTCAGCTTCCAGGGCTGCACCCAGGCTGGTCTGGCGCAGCTCGACCTGCTTCGCCTTGAAAGCCGCTTCCAGTGCGGCGCGTAACTCATTCGCCAGTTGGCCCACACGGGGCCGCTCCTCGGGCGGCAACTGGCCAATGTTGCGCAGGGCCAGGGTCAGCTCACCCTTGCGCCCCAGATAGTCACTGCGCCATTGGTCGAGCGCTTCGAGCGTATCTGTGCTTTCCAGGCGCTGCAGCGCCTGCTGCCGGATCTGTTCAAGTCGGTCCTGCATGTTATCCCCCTACCCATCACGCGCGACGCACCTCCAAGGTGCGTCGCACGTGGTTGTTCCAAAAATACAAAAAACGGTTGCTCGTCTCAGGGACGAAGCAGCCGTTTACTCCGTGGTACCACCCTGCTTGACCCCGCCCATGGCGAGGCCCGCTCTGTCACTGACGCCCGAACTTTGGGTTATCAGCCGCCCTGGTAACGGTGGGCCGCCGAGGTGAACTACTTACTGAATGACCAAATCCCAATGACCAATGACCAAAAGCTTTTTGAGGTTTGGTCATTTCCAGTTTCCCCCACCTGGCTCGGGAGTGAACTTCGGCCAACTTCTGCTGGGCGGGGCTCTCAATCAGCGGCCTCGTCTCCCTGTCAGCTCTCGGCTGGCTTACTCTCTCCGTCATCGCCTCTCAGGATCGGGGCAGATTATAGCCCAAGAACTTCGGGCTGTCAAATGACCAGCCTCAACTTATTCCTCCCACTTGTAGTGCGCGCTTTAGCGCGTCAGTCACGTGAGCCGGAGTGTGGCTGAGGCGCTAAAGCGCCCATTACAAACCTGTAGCGTCATCTTGCTCCCCGGGAGCCATCGCCGCCAACGCCCACGCAATTTGCGCTGCAATCCGGGCATTGTTCTCCAGCAGAGCGATATTGGCCTGCAACGACGCGCCGCCGGTCAGGGCGGCAACACGGGCCAGGAGAAATGGCGTCACGGCTTTGCCAGAGACCGCGCCTTGCCTCGCCTCGGCCAATGCTTGCTGGATCGCTGCCTCGATGCGTTCCGCCGGAATGGCGGCGTGTTCGGGGATGGGCACTCCGATGAGCACACTGCCGGTCAGTCCCAAGGCCCACTGAATGGCGATCAGCCGCGCAGCATCCTCAGGCGAGTCGACCTGGGCGTCGACCGGCAGGCCGCTACTGCGGCTATAGAATGCCGGGAACTCGCCGGTCTGGTAGCCGAGCACGGGCACGCCGTGAGTTTCGAGCCACTCCAGCGTCAGGGGCAAATCGAGGATCGCTTTAGCCCCGGCGCAGACGACGGCGATAGGGGTCGTGGCCAGTTGCACCAGGTCGGCGGAGACGTCGAAGGGATGGCCGCGATGGACGCCACCGATCCCGCCGGTGGCGAACACCTGGATGCCCGCCCGGTGGGCGATCCACATCGTCGCGGCCACGGTCGTCCCCCCATCTTTGCCTCTTGCGACGACGACCGGCAGATCGCGCAGGCTAACTTTCCGAGCCGGGCGGCCGCCCGCCAGCATCGCCAGCTCCTCAACTGCCAGCCCGACCTTCAACCGGCCGCCGAGCACCGCGATCGTGGCCGGGACGGCATTCTCGGCGCTGACCGTTGCTTCCAGGAGCCGGGCCGTCTCCAGGCTGTGCGGGTAAGGCAACCCGTGGGTGATCAGCGCCGATTCGAGGGCGACGACAGGCCGGCCGTTACGGAGGGCGTCGCGAACGGGTTGGGCAATGTCGAGAGGGAACGAACTGATCACCGATACCCTTCCGCCTGCATGTTAAACATCCATGCGTAGGTCCCACCCAATGCCAGCAACTCCGCGTGGCTGCCCAGTTCGGCAATCCGCCCATCCCGGATCACCGCGATGCGGTCGGCCATGCGCACCGTCGAGAAGCGGTGCGAGATCAAAACTGCGATGCGCTCCTCGGTCAGCTCACGGAAGCGCTGGAAGACAGCATACTCCGTTTCGGCGTCCAGTGAAGAGGTCGGCTCGTCCAGTACCAGGACTTCGGCGTCGCGCATGAAGGCGCGGGCCAGGGCGATTTTCTGCCACTCGCCGCCGGAAAGCTCGTGCTGCCCGAACCAGCGGCCCAGCATGGTGTCGTAGCCCTGCGGCAGGCTGCCGACAACCGGCGCGGCACCACTGCGCTCCGCCGCGTAGGTGATGCGCAGTAAGTCGTCCAGCGCGTCCACCTGGCCGAAGCCGATGTTCTCACGGACAGTCAGGTGATAGCGCATGAAGTCCTGGAAGATCACGCCGATGACTGCGTGCAGGCTCTTGGAATCCAGCTCGCGCAAGTCGATGCCGTCGATCAGGATCTGGCCTTCGGTGGGATCATAGAGGCGGGTGAGGAGCTTGATGAGCGTCGTCTTACCCGCCCCGTTCGCGCCGACCAGGGCTATTTTCTCCCCAGCCCGAATGAACAGGTTCACATCGCGCAGCGCCCACTCGTCTCTACCGGGGTAGTGAAAAGACACATTGCGGAATTCGATGCCATGGCGAATGGGGCGCGGGACAGACCGTGGCCGCTCGGCCATGGGCAGCGCC
>JBBITV010000266.1:0-5765 GCA_037440585.1 Chloroflexota bacterium | reverse complement strand
GCACAGGAACCCCCACCAGCACGCGGACCCCGACCCTGACGGCGCCGGCGACGTTGGTACCGACGCGCACTTCCACGCCGACGGTAACCCCCACGGCCGGGCTGGTAACGCTGGTCATCCCGATAGCCGGCTCCAGCGACGACGTCTTCGACCTGGGCATCGGCTTCTGAGACTACTTCCCTAGCACCACCCTGGTCAGGCTCGGCTACTCCGGCTCAAAGGACGCCCGCACCGGATTCCGGTTCACTGGAGTCAACATCCCCCAGAGAGCAACCATTCTCAAAGCCGAGTTGCTGGTGAAGGCCTCAGGTTACAGCTACGTTCCGGCGTCCTGGAGAATCCTGGGCCACAACGTGGACAACTCACCCACCTTTACCTCGGCCAGTCGCCCGACGTACCGTATGTCGCAAGCCACAACCGCTCGCGTCGACTGGAGGCCGCCGCCCTGGTATAACCTGCAATGGAACGCGAGCCCTAACATCGCCTCGATCATCCAGGAGATCGTCAATCGGCCAGGGTGGGAACCGCACCACGCTTTAGCGCTTCTCGTCGTCGACAACGGCAGTACATCCGGTGTGGGCCGCAACGTGTTCGGCTTTGATGCCAACCCGCGCAACCCGATGGATGCCGCCTACCTGGTCGTGACCTATGGCACCACGCCCGTCACGCCCACCCATACGCCGACGCCTGGACCCACGCCGACAACGACCCCCAGCCCGACGGTTACGTCTACGCCCACATCGTCTGCTACGCCCACGTCGACCTTCACGCCCACCCCGACGGCCAGCGTGACGGCTACACCGAGCATGACGCCCACGCCGAGCACCACGCCTACACCCAGCCAGGGCGGCGTAAGGGGTTTCGTATTCTGCGGCAGTTACCCGCTCGAGGGTGTTTCGGTATATGCCCAGGGTCCGCGCCCATCTACGAAGTACACGCTGCTGGGCATCACCGGCCCGGTAGGCGATTACGATTCCGGCCTGATCCTGGTGCCAGGTAGCTACCGGTTGGTGGCCACGAAAAGCGGGTATGTCTTCAAGCCGACGTCGGCCTACGTCCAGGTGGAGGCGGGGGAGACCGCGATACAAAACTTTTCCTGCTACTGAGGCTGACGGGGGGTTAAGCTTCGCCCTGTTCTGCCGATAATCAAGCGTGTAAGACTCCTCTCCTTTCTCGGTGGAGTATCGCGCCTGGCTATAATCAGCCAGGCGCGATGCTTTCCAACTCGATTCAAGCGGTATCTGGCTGTAACAATCGCGTAAAAGATGGAACTACAGCGCCGCACGGGTATAAAGCCAGCCGCCCGCGGGTCGAAAAATGATCATGAGGACACCCGATGAGAAAAAATGATCATGAGGACACCCGATGAGAAAGGAAAGGAGAGAACACTTTCATGGCAAACGTTGATTATACCCGAATTCGGAGTAACATCGCGGCGCTGAATGCGCTCAACTCCCTGGCTACGGTTAATCGTAACCTGGCCATTCACCAGACCCGGCTGGCAACCGGTAAGCGGATCAACGATGCGGCCGATGACCCGGCCGGCATCGCTATCGCGACCAAGCTTCATGCGCGCACTGAGGGTCTAAAGACAGTACGCGATATTGTGGCTGAAGCCAAAAACATGTTGGCGGTAGCCGAGGGCGGCATCCACAAGCTCGAAGAGATGCTGGTGCAGATCCGCAACAAGACCCTTGCGGCTGCCTCTGACAACACCGGCACTGACCAGCGTACAGCGCTGACGAGCGAGGTCGCCTACCTGCTGGCCGAGATCGACGACACGGTTAACCAGACCAAGTGGAGCGGTCGCACGATGTTGAGCACTGCGAACTTTACTGCCACTTATCAGGTTGGCGCTGACCCGAACGAGCAACTGGCGGTACAGTTCACACAGACCAGTGCGCTGAACACATACGGCCTGGGTCTGGGCTCTTTCAGCACTAACTCGGCCACCGGCACATTCGCGACCTCTTCCTCGGCGGCTATCTTTCTGACCTCAGTCAATAACGCCCTCGACGTGATTGCTGAGACTCTCGGCCGCCTGGGGAGCTATTCGGCGCGGCTGAGCTTTAAGGACGAAGTCCTGGCGATCTCACACGCCAACAACGAAGCGGCCTACAACCGGATCATGAACGCCGACATGGCTCAGGAGCAGGTTGAGGCCACCAAGTACTCAGTCTTGCAACAAACGGCCGTCGCCATGCTGGCGCAGGCCAACCTGGCTCCACAGGCCATCCTGCAACTCTTCCGCTAGGCGGTACCTCACCTCGTGAGCCGCAGCGCGCCCGGGGATAACCCGCCCCCGGCGCGCGCCCTTTTGAGGCAGGCCACATTGACAACTGGCATTGTCAGCATTATACTACTAAGCTCAAGAAGGTCCTACTTCCAATATGCAATGTGCAACGTGTGAACGTTCAACCGGAGGTGAGGCAAATGGAGAAGACAACAGGCACATGGCGAGTCAAGGCCGGCCTGGCGCAAATGCTCAAGGGCGGCGTTATCATGGACGTGACCACGGCAGAGCAGGCGCGCATCGCTGAGGATGCGGGCGCGTGCGCGGTCATGGCGCTGGAGCGCGTCCCGGCCGATATCCGCGCTCAGGGTGGCGTGGCGCGCATGGCCGACCCGGAGAAGATCCTGGAAATCATGGAAGCCGTGACGATCCCGGTGATGGCAAAGTGCCGCATCGGCCATTTCGTCGAGGCTCAGGTATTAGAGGCCCTCGGCGTGGACTATGTCGACGAGAGCGAGGTGCTGACGCCTGCGGACGAGGAGCATCACGTCGACAAGCATGCATTTAAGGTGCCTTTTGTGTGCGGCTGCCGGAACCTGGGCGAGGCGCTACGCCGGATTGGTGAAGGCGCGGCCATGATCCGGACCAAGGGTGAGGCTGGGACGGGCAACGTGGTCGAGGCGGTGCGGCGAAATCCGGCGGCTACAGAGCCTGCGGCCCGATGAATTAATGGCTGCGGCGAAGGAGCTCCAGGCGCCCTTCGAGTTGGTCAAGGAAGTGGCGGAGACCGGTCGCCTGCCGGTGGTGAACTTCGCAGCGGGCGGCATTGCCACGCCGGCGGATGCGGCGCTGATGATGCAGCTTGGGGTAGATGGGGTATTCGTTGGCAGCGGCATTTTCAAGTCGTCTGACCCGGCGCGGCGTGCCCGGGCCATCGTCCAGGCCACCACGCACTTCAATGACCCGGCCATCATCGCCGAAGTGTCAAAGGGCCTGGGCGGAGCGATGCCGGGGTTGGAGATTGCATTGATCCCCGAAGCCGAACGGCTGGCGCCACGCGGGTGGTGAGCAACCTATGCAAGAGATCGGTGTCCTGGCGTTACAGGGCGACTTTGCCGAGCACGTCCAGGCGTTGCGGCGCCTGGGCGTCCATGCGGTTGAGGTACGGCTGCCGCGTGACCTGGAAGGGCTGGACGGGCTGATCATTCCCGGCGGCGAAAGCACGACCATCGGCAAGCTCGCGGTCGAATATGGGCTGGTCGAACCGGTGCGACAAATGGTCCGGCGCGGCTGGCCGGTCTGGGGTACCTGCGCCGGCATGATCCTCCTGGCGCGCGACATCGGCCGCGAGCAACCCCTGATCGGCGGGATGGATATCGTCGTCGAGCGCAACGCCTTTGGCCGCCAGGTGGACAGCTTCGAGGCTGACCTGGCGGTGCCTGCCC
Organism: Chloroflexota bacterium; assembly: GCA_037440585.1. Taxonomy (GTDB): domain Bacteria; phylum Chloroflexota; class Anaerolineae; order Epilineales; family JBBITV01; genus JBBITV01. The sequence goes on along the minus strand of JBBITV010000266.1, from coordinate 2,087 downwards.
TGGACGAGGTGGCGGCCCCTGAGGAGCAGGGGCAGCTATTCCGGGCAGTCTTCATCCGGGCGCCTGTGATCCAGAGCGCAGGACCCGGCGTCGAAATCCTGGCGCGTCTGGACGACGGCGCCATTGTCGCCGCTCGCCAGGGAACGCTCCTGGCCACGGCCTTCCATCCCGAGCTGACACCAGACCTGCGCTTCCATCGCTACTTTCTTGCAATGACCAAATCCCAACGACCAAATCCCAAATCCCAACGACCAAATCCCAAATCCCAATGACCAAATCCCAAATGGTGGGGTCATTGGGATTTGGGATTTGGGATTTGGTCATTGTTCGGAGGAGGGATGTTTCAGACTAACCGCATGAGCCTGGTGATCAGCCTGATCCTCCTCGGTCTGATCCTGGCCTCGGCGATCCAGTTGCCCGCATGGCAGGTAAACCTGGATGTGCTTGGCTCGCCGCTGACGCTGGGCGTGTCGCGCGTCACTTTGATCACGGCCGTCCTGGTGGCGATTGCGTGCGTGGGTGCAGAGACCCTGTTGCGCGCCCATCCGGCCCTGACGGCCGCATCCACGCGCTACACCGCAACGTTTTGGATCCTGCCTATACTGGTGACCGTTGCGGCGACTTTAATGGTTCCTCCCCTGTTTCCACATCGGCTGTGGTGGCTCGCCGCGCTGGCCGTCACCTACGTTGGTCTAGCGGTCGTTTTCATCGCAGAGTATCGTGAAGTTGATCCAGCCGATCCTGGGTACGGCAATGCCCGCCTGACGCTGAACCTGGTTACCTATGTCGCCGCCTTCGTGCTCTACGTAAGTATCCTGGGCACCCGCACCCGCAGCCTGATCTCCGCCACGGCGGTGGTCTTGGTAACCATCCCACTTTGCCTGGAGTTGCTGCGTAGCACCGAGAAAAGTTTCGACCGTACCTGGATTTTCGCCTTTCTCACCGGCCTGGTGATGGGGGAGATGACGTGGGCCTTGAATTACTGGAGCGTCAGCGGCCTGATCGGCGGAACCATGCTGGTGCTCATCTTCTACGTGGTGACTGGCATCGCTCAACAATACTTGCTGGGCCGATTGACCCGGCGCGTGCTGTTGGAGTTTGCGGTGACAGCGTGCGTGGGGTTTGCACTGGTGCTGACGTTTACGTCGTGGCTGAGATAGACGTATCACGCAGCGACAAGACAATCACCCCCCCAATAATCATCGCCCCGCCCAACGCCTGGAGTGGGGCGAATCGTTCACCGAGGATAATGAAGGAGAGGAGCGCGCCGACAACCGGTTCCAGCGTGGCGATGATGCTGGCCTTGCTGGCCTCGACGTGGCGCAGGCCGATCGTGTACAGGCTAAAGGAGCCGACGGTGGGACCGAGGGCAATGACGGCGAGCCAGAACCAGAGAGGAGAGGGGGCGAGCACGGCGCGAAGAGATTCTGGCGACTGCACGAGGAGCAGGGACAACGCCCCAAATGCCTGGATCCAGAACACGACCGTCCAGGGATTATGGCGGCGCAGGGCGAACTTCCCAAAGATACTGTACATGGCGTAGGTGAACCCGGCCGCCAGGCCGCACAACAACCCCAGGGCGTTGAGGCTGAGTTGTGCCGGGTCGTATGCCCTGGCGAACAGCACACAGCCGGTGAAGGTCAGCGCCAGAGTGGCCAGCTTGCGCGAGGTGAGCGGCTCTCCGTACAGCCGCCAGGCGAACAGGGTGACAAAGGCTGGCGCGGTGTAGAGTAACACTACCGCCGTGGCAACCGTCGTCAGGTCTACGGCGGCGATGTAGACGGCGTAGAAAATACCCACGCTGACCAGGCCGAAGGTGGCAAATAGCGGCAGGTCGCGCCGGGTGATGCGTAAGAGCCGTGGCTGCGCCAATGCCAGGCCGGTGAGCAGGAAGGTAAAAGCCAACAGCGCCCGCCAGAAGGCGAGATTGATCGAAGGCAGGTTATAGGTGCCGATAACGTGCTTGAAGAGCACGCCCAGCGTGCCCCACAGCAGCGCTGCCGTGGCGACGAGGGCGTAGCCACGCCAACGAGCGGGGGTAGCCTCAGTCGATGTTACTGGTTCTATCCGTTCGATACTGGTTGTCT
>JBBITV010000265.1:0-5780 GCA_037440585.1 Chloroflexota bacterium | reverse complement strand
TCTTCATCTTCATCTTCATCTTCATCTTCATCTTCATCTTCATCTTCATCTTCATATTCATATTCATATTCATAGGAAGGAGTGAATCGATGTTGAATCTTGGAAAGAAGAACAGAGAAGGCGTGACCGAGCAGCAGGTCATGGCGGCGCTTGGCCGAGTCCAGGAACCGGAGTTGCATAAGGACCTGGTCACGCTGAACATGGTCAAAAACGTGCAGATCCAGGACGGTAAGGTGTCGTTCACTATTGTCTTGACGACGCCGGCCTGTCCACTGCGCTCGCAAATTCAGAGTGAGGCCCAGGCGGCGGTGATGGCCATCCCGGGTGTTACCTCTGTGGATGTCAAGTTCGATTCGTCCGTACCAACGGACCGGCGGCTCACCGGCATGCTGGACATTGGCGCACGTAATGCTATTGCGGTGGCCAGTGGTAAGGGTGGCGTCGGGAAGACCACGGCGGCGGTCAACCTGGCCGTGTCGTTGCGACAGATGGGCGCGATAGTGGGGCTTATGGACGCCGACGTATACGGCCCGAATATCCCGCTCATGATGGGTATCAACGAGAGGCCGCGCTCGCGCGACGGCAAGAGAATCCTGCCCCTGGAGAACTATGGAGTGAAGCTCATGTCTATGGGCTTTCTGATACCCGAGGGTACGGCGCTGATCTGGCGCGGGCCGATGCTTCATAGTGCGATCCGCCAATTCCTGACGGACGTCGAATGGGGTGACCTGGACTACCTGGTGATTGACCTGCCGCCGGGCACCGGCGATGCAGCGCTGAGCCTGGCCCAATCGCTACCGTTGACCGGGGCAGTCATCGTAACGACCCCCCAGCCGGTAGCCTTGTCGGACGTTGCCCGGGGTATCGAGATGTTCAAGCACCTGGATGTGCCGGTGCTGGGCGTCATCGAGAACATGAGCTACTTCATCGCCCCGGACACTGGCCATCGCTACGATATCTTCGGTAGCGGCGGTGGCGAGGCTATGGCCAGGCACACGGGTGTCCCGTTCCTTGGTGCGATCCCTATCGATCAGCGCATCCGCGAGGGCGGTGACACCGGCCTGCCTATTGTCCATGCCCAGCCAGACTCGCCCGCCGCACTGGCGTTCAAGCAAATCGCTCAGAATCTGGCAGCCAAAATCAGCGTGCAGAATATGACCCGGTCCGCGAGCCAGTTCGTGGCCGCGCCCGAGTTGAAAATTCTATGATGCGTAGGCTGACACGACGTGAGGTGTTGGGGTTTGGTTTAATTGTGAGTGGAAGTGCGGTTCTGGCTGCGTGCCGACAAGCACTCGGCCAGACTGTGCCGGGGCCGACATCGCCATCAGCCAGTAGGCCGGTGGCCGGGGAGGCCAGCGCACCCCAATCTGAGTTACCCCCTGTCGCTGAAGGCAAGGCGCCAGCGATTCTGGCCAGGCCCGGCGAGGTTACCATTAGTTCGAACGAGGACTTTTACACCGTCGCATACCGGTACGACACGCTGGTAGTACCACTTGATAAGTGGCAATTGGAGATCGGCGGTGCTGTTGAAAACCCGCGCAGTTACACCCTGAACGAAATTCGTGCGATGCCGTCGGTCACCGAGATGCGGACGCTGGAATGTATCAGCAATCCCATCGGCGGCAACCTGATTGGCAACGCCTGGTGGAAGGGCGTGTCCATGCGGCATATCCTTGAGCAAGCGGGTGTGAAACCGTCGGGGATCGAGCTCAAGATCGAATCGGTGGATGGTTTCTCGACCGGCATTCCCCTGGCGCTGGCGATGCATCCGCACTCCTTGCTGGCCTACGAGATGAACGGCGTGCCGCTGCCCGCCGACCACGGTTTTCCCCTCCGTTGCCTGTGGCCGGGTCGTTACGGCATGAAACAGCCGAAGTGGGTGCAACGTCTGACCATCGTGGAGCAGCCGTATCTGGGTTACTGGGAGCAGCAGGGCTGGTCGAACGATGCTTTTATCAAGGTGAATTCGCAGATCCGGATGCCGGATCGGCAGGAGATCAGCCTATCCGGCGGCCCGGTGACTATCGCCGGCACGGCTTTCTCCGGTGAGGCCGGCGTCGCGAAAGTCGAAGTGAGCCTCGACGATGGCAAGACCTGGCAGGAAGCAGCGCTGACGCGCGGACCACAGCCCTTCACACCGTATACCTGGACGGAGTGGCGTTACGAATGGACGCCGCCGGCCGAGGGCAAGTATACTCTGGCCGTCCGGGCGACGGATAACGAGAGCAATACGCAGGAGAAACGTGGTTTCAGTCTGCTGGGTGGAACGTACCCAGAGGGGACCAACGGAATTCACTCGATCAGCGTTCAGATCAAGAGAGGTTGATTGGCCGACGACTTTATTGCTATAAAAACCTCATCTTTATCCCCTGGTCCTCAGGAGGCTAGACGATGGCTGTCAAGGTGCAACTGTTCATCACCTGCCTGGCCGAGCAGTTCTTCCCTGGTGTCCTCAAAAACATGGTCGCCGTGCTGGAACAGTTGGGTGTCCGGTGCGAGTTTCCGGAAAGGCAAACCTGCTGCGGCCAGCCGTTCTTCAACAGTGGGTTCCAGAGCCGGGCGCGGGAACTGGCCCGCCAGTGGATCCAGGTCTTCGGCGCGACGGATGGGTACATCGTTTCGCCCTCCGGCTCGTGCGTGGACATGGTCCGGCACCATTACCTGGAACTGTTCCCCGAAGGCAGCCGCGAGCATCGGCAGGTCGAGGCCGTTGCCGCGCGCACCTTTGAATTCAGCCAATTCCTGGTCAACGAGTTGAAAGTGACGGACGTCGGCGCCTATTTCCCCCACAAAGTCACCTACCACGCCGCGTGCCACCTGCTGCGCGGCGTGGGGGTGCGTGACGAGCCGAAGCAATTGCTCCAGGCCGTCAAGGGTCTCGAACTGATCCCGTTGGAGCAGGAGGAGACCTGCTGTGGCTTCGGAGGCGTTTTCAGCGTGGTTTATCCCGAAGTCTCGCGGGCGATGATGGAAGCCAAGTGCAATAACATTCAGGCCAGCGGCACCGAAGTGGTGGTCGTTGGAGACCCAGGCTGTCTGATGAACATCGGCGGCGGGTTGCACAGGGTGAATTCGCCAGTGCGCGCGATGCATTTGATCGAAGTACTGGCCTACGGGAAGTGACCAAATCGCAGTGAGGTGCACCATGAGCCAGGTTCTCACCCCCATTGACTTTCGAGCCAACACGCAACAAGTGCCACCCAAAATGCCTGCCGCCGTGCAAAGGGCCACCGGGCGCTTTCTGGGCAATCGCACCGCCGTCGTGGAAGTCCTGGGCCGCGAGCGCTGGGAAGAGTTGTGCCAGGCCGGACACGACGTCCGCCTGCATGCCATTACCCACCTGGATTACTATCTCACGCAACTGGAAGAGCAGGTGATGGCGGCGGGCGGGCACGTGCACTGGGCGCGCGAGCCCGATGAAGCGCGGCGCATCGTCCTGGAAATCGGCCGGCAGCACAACGTGAAGCGCGTCGTCAAGGCCAAAAGCATGGCCACCGAAGAAGTTGGCCTGAACCATGCGCTGGAAGGCGCTGGCATCCAGGTGCTGGAAACTGACCTGGGTGAATATATCATCCAACTGGCGGGCGTGGGGCCGTCGCACATCATCGCCCCGGCAGTCCACCTGACCAAAGAGGGCATCGCCGAGCTGTTCCAGGAAAAACTGGGTGTGGACGCGCCACCTGATCCGGTCAGGTTGACCGAGATTGCCCGCACCAAGCTGCGCGAAGAATTCCTCACCGCCGATATGGGGATCTCCGGCGGCAACTTCCTCGTAGCCGAGACCGGCACCCTGGTCATCGTGACCAACGAGGGGAACGGGCGAATGTGCACGACGTTGCCCCCGCTCCACGTAGCCGTCGTCGGAATTGACAAAGTGGTGCCGGACATGGAGAGCCTCACCGTCTTGCTCAAGCTTTTGGCGCGCAGCGCCACCGGCCAGAAGATTTCGACCTATACGTCCTTTATCACCGGCCCGCGCCGCACCGAGGCGGAGACCGGCCCGCGCGAATTCCACCTGGTCTTGCTGGACAACGGGCGCACCAATATCCTCCAGGATCCAGTCGCCCGCGAGACGCTCCTGTGCATCCGCTGCGGGGCGTGCCTGAACGTCTGCCCGGTCTACAACAACGTCGGCGGGCACGCTTATGGCTGGGTTTACTCTGGCCCTATCGGTGCGATCCTGGCACCCCAACTGCTCGGCAGCAAAATCGCCGCCGATTTGCCGTTCGCCTCGTCGTTGTGCGGCGCGTGCGACGAGATTTGTCCGGTCAAGATACCGATCTCGAAAATCCTGCTCCACCTGCGCCATCGCGCTGTCGAGGGCGATGCCATCGAGGCGCCGGTTGCGCCGCCGATGCTGCGTACTGGTGCGCAAGCTAGCACGCTGGCCCTGAGATCGCCTTGGTTGTATCACATCGGTTCCCGGCTGCTCAAGGTGCTTCAGGCACCGTGGCGGCGCGACGGCTGGCTGCCAGCGCTGCCGCCGCCGCTAAACCGTTGGACGATGGTCCGGCCGCTCCCGGCGTTCGGCGCCGACTTTCGAGAGTGGTGGGCGAAACGATCGCAGACGGAGGATAACCATGGCCACAAATCCAGCACGTGAGATCATCCTGGGTAAAGTGCGTACGGCATTGAAGCGCAGGGCGGGCTCGGCCGCGCCGCCGCCGGCGTCCGCAAGAGTATCGCCCCGCGCGGCCGGCAACGCGCAGGCCGAGATCGAGTTGTTGCTTGCCGAGATCGACAAGCTCGGCGGCAAAACGCGACGCATCGCCGGGCAGGACGAATTGAAAGCTGCGTTCGAAGAGTTGGTGCAAGCAGAAGCCGTGAAGAAGGCGACTGCGTGGGCCACGCCGGAGTTACAAACCTTGGGGGTGACCGGCGCCCTGGCGGCGCTTGGAGTCGAAGTCGTCTCACCGCACGCGGACAAACGGCAGATAGCGGAATGTGACCTGGGCGTGACGGGTGTGGATATGGCCCTGCCGGAGACGGGCACGTTGCTGTTGCGCTCGTCACCGGAGCAGCCGCGATCGGTCTCGCTGTTGCCGCGCGTACACCTGGCACTTCTCCGTCCGGCGGCCCTGCGCGCCGACCTGCACCACGCGTTCGGCGAAGTCAAGAACGATGGTTACTTCGTCTTCGTCACCGGTCCCAGCCGCACTGCCGACATTGAGCTAACTTTGACGATTGGGGTGCATGGACCGAAAGCGTTGTATGTGTGGGTGTTGGCGTAGTCTATGTGCGGGGCGTGCTCAATTCTGGTGCGTTCTTGTGGGAGTAGACACATAACGTGGCACAGAATGTCAACCAGATTTAGACCTGATTTGGACTTTTTGATGCTACAATATTTAGAACAAAGGCAAGCTACAGACTGGGATAATTCCTCTCGTGGAGCCGTTCCAAAGCCGTGCGGCTCTCACGACGGACTGGTTAGGGGGAAGAAATGGAGAAAACAATTGGGACCATTGAAGGCAACGAGGCCGCAGCTAGCGTTGCTTACAAATTAAGTGAAGTCATCGCCATCTATCCCATTACCCCTTCATCGGGGATGGGCGAGTTATCTGACGAGTGGGCTGCCAAGGGCGTGCCTAACCTGTGGGGCACCGTGCCGACGGTAATCGAGATGCAATCCGAAGGCGGCGCGGCGGGCAGCGTTCACGGCGCGCTGCAGACTGGCGCTTTGTCCACCACCTTCACCGCCTCCCAGGGGCTGCTGCTGATGATCCCCAACATGTACAAAATTGCCGGGGAGCTGACGCCGACCGTCTTTCATGTGTCCGCGC
>JBBITV010000264.1:0-5807 GCA_037440585.1 Chloroflexota bacterium | reverse complement strand
GGCCTGTCGAAAGAGGCTCTTGGCTCGTCCTTCTTCGCCTGGGCAGCCCCCCCGGCCACATCATGAACCGCATCGCGGTCGAAGGCGGCTATTTCGCCCTCGCGACCGGCCACAACCTGGACGACGAGGTCGCCGTACTCTTCCAGAATACGCTGCACTGGCAGACAGGCTACCTGGCGCGCCAGGCACCGGTCCTGCTGTCCACTCATCCAGGACTTGCACGCAAAGTCAAGCCCTTCTGCCGCTTCTACGAACGCGAGACCACGGCCTATACACTCCTGCGCGGGATCGACTACGTTTACGACGAGTGCCCCCACGCCGTGGGCAATACCACCAACTACTACAAGACCGTGCTCAACCAGCTTGAACAGCAATCGCCGGGGGCCAAATTGCATTTTTACGTCAGTTTCCTGAAAGCGCGTGAGGAAAAGAGGCTATTCGCTCACATGCAGGCGGAACTCGAGCTGGGCACGTGTGAACGTTGCGGCCAGCCGACCACAGCGCCCGGGTTGTGTGCCTTCTGCCGGCAATGGGAGGCTCTTAGACCCAATAATGAATCTCTGACATAGGTGTCAAATCCAATGTTGTTCAAGAATCCCGAACTCCCGGAAGACGATTACTACTGGGACGATCCGGAGGGCGATCTTCCGCCACCAGCAGAAGACTCCGTCTCGGTTCCCTTACCTGAAGAGCTGCCGCCCGACTATCGCTCGGGCTACGTCGCCGTCGTCGGCAAACCCAATGTCGGCAAATCGACGCTGATCAATGCGTACGTCGGCCAGAAAGTGTCTATCATCTCCGACAAACCCCAAACGACGCGGCGGCGCATCCTGGGCATCCGCACCACGCGTGAGGCCCAGATTATCTTTGTCGATACGCCTGGCATCCACCGGCCGCTACATAAGCTGGGCGAGTACATGGTGGAGACCGCGCTACGCACGATCCCTGACGCCGACCTGGTCCTTTTTATGGTCGATCTGTCTGAACCACCTTCGCCCGAGGATCACGATATCGCGGCACGGTTGCGAGAAGTGGCCCAGGTACCGGTCATCCTGGTGCTCAACAAGATGGACCTTCTGCGCCCCGACGAGGTCGACGCGCGGACCAGCGGCTACTTCGCTCTGGGTGACTTTCCGCTCTGGGTGAAGATTTCGGCCACCCGAGGTGACAACCGTGACCGCTTGCTGAGCATGATCATCGAGCGTCTCTCGCACGGCCCGCAGTATTTTCCCGCCGACCAGTTCACCGACCAGTCCGAGCGGGCCATCGCCGCGGAGCTGATTCGCGAGCAGGCGTTACGTTTTCTACAGCAAGAAGTGCCCCACTCCATCAACGTCGCCCTCGACGAATGGAAGCGGCGCCGTTCGGACCTGACCTACATCGGAGCGACGATCTATGTTGAAAAGGAGTCGCAGAAGGGGATTGTGATCGGAGCCGGGGGCTCGATGCTGAAGCGCATCGGCCAGGCCGCCCGCGCCGAGCTCGAGCGGTTTGTCGGCCACCAGGTCTTCCTGGACCTGTGGGTCAAGGTCCAGGAACGCTGGCGCCGCGACGAATCGGCCTTGCGGTATTTTGGATATACGGTGCCGAAGGACTGATGCGTGATGCGTGATGAATTCATCACGCATCACCTCTTTTCTCATCCTTTAATGATGGCAATCGGCTCCAGCCGGGCTACCTTCCGCGCGATGCCGGCACCGTGCACTACGTTCACCACACGATCCACATCTTTATAGGCCATGGGTGCCTCCTCGGCGAAATCGCCCATGCTCCCCGCACGCACGGTGATGCCCCGGCGCTCCAGTTCAGCCCTCAACTGGTCGCCGCGAACCTGCTTCTTGGCGGCGTGGCGGCTCATCGTTCGGCCGGCGCCGTGGCAAGTTGAGCCAAACGTTTGCGCCATGGCACCGGCTGTCCCTACGAGCACAAAGGAGGCTGTGCCCATCGAGCCCGGTACCAGCACCGGCTGGCCGATGTCGCGGTAGTCAGCCGGCAGGACAGGGTGGCCGGGACCGAAAGCGCGCGTCGCACCCTTACGGTGGACACAAACTTTGACCGGCTTGCCGTCCACTTCGTGGGTTTCGATCTTGGCCATGTTGTGGGCAATGTCGTAGATCTGGCGCACCTGCCAATTCTTGACCTTACCTGCAAACACCTCCTCGAAGCTCTCCCGGATATAGTGCGCCAGGATCTGGCGGTTGGCGAAAGCATAGTTGGCCGCGCAATTCATCGCCGCCATGTAGTCCTGCCCCTCAGGCGAATCCAGGGGCGCACACACCAGCTCCCGATCGGGTAGGACGATGCCGTACTGGTGAATGACTTTCTGGAACCGGCTGACATAGTCGGTGCAGACCTGATGCCCAAACCCGCGCGAGCCGCAATGAATCTGCACGACCACCTGGCCGGGGAACAGCCCCAACGCGTCGGCCGCCTGGGCATCGTACACTTCCACCACCTCGTCCACCTCGATGAAGTGATTGCCGGCGCCCAGAGTGCCGAGTTGGTCTTTGCCGCGATCCTTGGCGTGCTTGCTGACCTTGTCCGGGTCGGCGCCGGGTATCGTGCCGCGCTCCTCGGTGTGCTCCAGGTCTTCCGGCTTAGCATAGCCGTGCTCCAGGGCCCACTTAGCACCCTTGACCAGCACCTCGTCCAATTGCCTGGCAGAAAGCGGCACGTGTCCCTCAGAGCCAACGCCGCTCGGGCAGTTGCGGTGAAGCGCCGTTGCCAGTTTGTCGATGTGAGGTTGGACTCCCTCGCGGTCAAGATTCGAGGACAACAAGCGGATCCCACAATTTATGTCATACCCAACGCCGCCCGGTGAAATGATACCTGAAGGCAGCTTAGTCGCTGCTACCCCGCCAATTGGAAAACCGTATCCCTGGTGCACATCGGGCATCACCATCGTGAAGCTGACGATCCCCGGCAGCGTGGCCGTATTCACCAACTGCTCGATAGACTTATCGCCCAGGGCATGTTCGAGGAGCACGTCATCGGCATAGATACGGGCCGGGACGCGCATGTCGTGGCGAAAATCCCTGGGCAACTCCCACAGGTAATCCCCAATTCGCTTGAAATCCTGCTTACGTAGCATAGCACACCTCGATTTTGGATTTTGGATTTTAGATTTTGAATTAAGGACTGATTTCCTGGTTCAGATCACCTCACCAGGAAAGTCCAATCTAAAATCCAAAATCGATTGTCAGACGTCAAACACGATCTTTGCTGTATAGCCGTCGGGCGTTTGCTCCACCTGCAAATCGTGGAACGTGACCGCCTTGATGAGACGATGCGGTTTGATATTATTGGTCCCGAACACAGTTGCCGCCAGGTGCTGCGGCATGGCCTCGCGGACCTCAAACCGGTTGTAGACTTCGCCACGCATCTCGTGTTCGTACAGCAACGCATTCAGCCAATCAATCAGTAGTGTTTCGACGTCGATGGCTTGCAGCTCGAATTCGCGCCGGACGGCCGGCGCCAGCCCATCCGCCCCGCCCAGGGCAGGCCGGTCTATATCTGCCATCAAGTCGAACATACCGTAGGCAGCATTGGCGAAGAGCTCCGGAAGATCGCGGCCATAGGCGCGGATGGCGATGTCGGCAGTGTGCTCGACTTCCTCGTAGCGTTTGGGCATGGCCGCCGCAGCCAGGCTTGTCTCTGCGCGAAGCGATAGAATTGCGCGTGCCTGCTCCACATCGCGCCGGATTTGAGCCTTCAACTCATCGATATGGGCAAACTTCCGCTCGTCGCGCAGCCGGGCCACAAACTGCACCTCGATCTCGTAGCCATAAATGTCCCGGTCGAAATCAAAAATATACACCTCGACCGTGCGCTGGCCGTTGTCGAAACTCGGGCGCACGCCGACGTTGGCGACGCCATCCAGGACTTCTGCCCCATGAACGCGCGTCAAAAACAGAGGATCGAGAACGCGACGATCGCCGGCCGAACGCGCCTCGTCATCGCTCAGGCGCACGCGCACGGCATAGACACCGTTGGCCGGGATGAGATGCTTGGGTAGAATCGCCAGGTTAGCTGTCGGGAAACCCAGCGAACGGCCGCGCTGCGCGCCAACAACGACCTGGCTGCGCACACCTGGCGCTCGGCCGAGCAACACCGCCGCTTCCTCGACCTGCCCAGCCTGGATCAGCTCGCGGATCTGGCTGCTGCTGATAGTCAGGCCTTCGGCGGCAAGCATCGGTGCTATCTCCACCTTGAACCCCAGTTCCTGGGCGAGATTCTGGAGAAAAGGTACGTTGCCTTCGCGGCCCCGACCCAACGCAAAATTCGGCCCCACCCACAGCTCTGCCAACCTGATGTGGCGCAGCAGTTCCTCAACGAAATCACGCGCCGGGGTACTTGCCACCTCTCGCGTAAACTCCAGCACGATCGCCAGATCGAGGCCCAGGCCGGCCATCAAGTCGAGCCGCTCTTCCAGGCTCGTAATGTATTCGACCGGCCGGTGGGGCGCGAGCACCTCCTGAGGATGAGGGTGTAGAAAGAGGGCTGCGCTCTGGCCGCCAAGTGCCCTCGCCCGCTGGTTAATTTGCCGGATGAGATGCTGATGGCCCAGGTGAACACCATCGAACTTGCCGATGGTCAGCACCGTCGGTACGTTCGGTTTCAGATCGTCGAGGTTGGTGACCGTGTGCATATCAATCACTGCTGACAAGGTGACAAGAGCCTGTCCTGAACGAAGTGAAGGATGACAAGGTGAATTGATTGAGGGTAAGCGCCAAGATCGGCTCTGAGCTCCGTCACCTTGTCACCCTGTCACCTTGTCATCTTTTCGGAAAGACTTTGTCCGGCTGCCATAGCCCGGTCCAACGGTCGTGCTTGAGCAGACCGATGAAGTCGCCCTGCAGCGAATAGGCGCGAGCGTAGCGAGTCTGCACCGGGCCTGGGGATTCCACTTGCCGGCCTTGCCGGATGCGTTCTTCCGTATCCCCGTCGACGATGATCGCATCGTATTCCAGCAATGCCTCGTCGAGGGCGTGAATCAGGTACATCCAGTAGTTGTTCTTGAAGCTGTCTTCGACCGTCGCGAGAGATTCCGCACCATCCAGCGTGAAGCGCCCGCTCGCCAGGCGCACCAACCCACGCAGGTGGGCACCGACACCCAACTTCTTCCCCAGGTCATGGGCCAGCGAGCGAATATACGTGCCTTTGCTGCATTCCACCTCCATCTGAATGATGGGCGGCTTCCAGTCCGTGATCTCAAGCCGGAAAATCTCAACTGTCCTCGGCTCCCGCTCCACTTCGAGCCCTGCCCGGGCCAATTCGTAGAGCGGCCGGCCCTCGCGCTTGAGTGCCGAATACATCGGCGGGACCTGCTGGATGGTCCCCCGGAACCCGGCCAGCGCCTCTTCAACCTGGGCGCGGTCGATGTCCACGCTGGGCGCCCGGTAGGTCACCTGGCCTTCAGCATCATAGGTGTCGGTGGTCACGCCGAGGTGGATGTCTGCCCGGTACTTTTTGGGGTGATCCTGGAGGTGTTCAATGATGCGTGTCGCGGAGCCAATGCAGACCAACAGTACGCCAGTCGCGAGCGGGTCCAGCGTGCCGGCGTGGCCGACCCGTTGCTCTTTGGAAGCGCGCCGGATGGCTGCGACGACGTCGTGGGAAGTCATCCCCGCCGGCTTGTCGATATTGAGGATACCCGACATAGGGAGTTGCTTCGTGCGCGCCGCCAGGGCTGCGATAGCCGGATTCGGCGCATCAAAAGAGGATGCCCCTGACTTCAGCGCACAGGCGGTACATGCTCTCGACATACGTCAAATCATCCCGTCCATTGAAAGCCTGATTTCCGTCAG
>JBBITV010000263.1:0-5815 GCA_037440585.1 Chloroflexota bacterium | reverse complement strand
AATATGAAAGCGCTGCCGAGGACGCCGCGCCACGTTCCGAAGCGCTGATTGAGGGCGGGGAAGACAAAGCCCCGAAAGAACGTCTCCTCAACCAGCGGCGCAACCAATCCCGCGGCGAACCAGGCCAGCGCCAGGCCGATCGCGCCCCCTCCAAAAATGGGCAGCACGTTTGGCTGTGAACGTAGCCCGAATTGGGCTAGGAACACTGCCCACAGGCCGTTGACCAGGAACGAGGCGAATAAGTAAAACCCGATCTGGGCGATCGCCTGACCGGCGTCAAATGCGCGAAAGCCAAGGATGCCCCAACTCGCCCGATGCTTGCGGATGGCGAATACCCAGACCGGTACGATGAGCGCCGCCTCGAGGACGATGAGCACGATGCCCGGGGCGTAGGGTGACGACGAAAGCTCCTCCTGCGCTGCAATCAAGTGAAACAGCGCAACGGCACCGACGGCAATGAGCAGGATCGCCAGGAAAAGCAGGAATGCCTTGACCAGGTCGCCCACGGTCCATGGGACAGTCGGCAGCCGGGCCGGCGGCTCAGGCTTGCCGTTCACTTGTGCCCGTCCAGGGCCTCCGCGACTGTCTGCAAATCCTTGTCCCCCCGCCCCGACAAGTTGACGATCAGGATTGCCGCTGGCCCCAATCGCGGTGCCAGCTTCACCGCTTCGGCGACCGCGTGGGCTGACTCCAGCGCCGGGATAATGCCCTCGGCCTCGCACAGCAACTGAAAAGCCCTCAGAGCCTCAGCATCCGTAGCGCAGGTATACTCCGCACGGCGTATGCTTCGCCAGTAAGCGTGCTCCGGGCCGACGGCCGCGTAGTCGAGGCCGGCCGAGATGCTGTGGGTCAGCGCGATCTGGCCATCCTCGTCCTGGAGCACGTAGGTCTGCGTCCCGTGCAGCACCCCGACGCGGCCCAGGCGCGGGTCAGAGAAGCGCGCCGCGTGCTGGCCGCTATCGATCCCGCGCCCGCCGGCCTCTACCCCAATGCAACGCACCGGGTCATCGCGGAACGGGTGAAACAACCCGATGGCGTTCGACCCGCCGCCAACGCAGGCGACCAGGGCGTCGGGCAGGCGCCCTTCAGCAGCCAGGACCTGCACCCGTGCTTCCTGGCCAATGACGCTCTGGAAGTCGCGCACCATCATCGGGTATGGGTGCGGCCCGAGGGCCGAGCCGAGCAGGTAGTAAGTCGTCGTGACGTTGGCGACCCAGTCGCGCATGGCTTCGGTGATGGCGTCCTTGAGGGTGCGGCTGCCGGAATCGACCGGGCGGACCTCGGCGCCGAGGAGCCGCATGCGGAAGACGTTGGGGGCCTGGCGGCGCATGTCCTCAGTACCCATGTAGACGACGCATTCCAGGCCAAGCAGCGCGGCGACGGTAGCCGTGGCGACCCCGTGCTGGCCGGCGCCGGTTTCGGCGATAATCCGGCGCTTACCCATCCGCTCCGCCAGCAGCCCCTGGCCAAGGGCGTTGTTAATCTTGTGGGCACCCGTGTGGGCCAGGTCCTCACGTTTGAGGTAGATTTTGGCGCCGCCGCAGTGCTTTGTCAGCCGGCTGGCGAAATATAGCGGCGTAGGTCGCCCGGCGTAGTGTCGACATAACTCGCCAAATCGCCGCTGGAAGGCAGCGTCGATCTGCGCCTCCCGGTAGGCCACCTCGAGTTCGAGGATAGCGGGCATGAGGGTTTCAGGGACGAAAGCGCCGCCAAAGGGGCCGAAGCGGCCGCGGGCGTCGGGAAGGGAATCTGGTGGCATAAGCAGTGGAAAACCGGTTTAGGGGGCTGTGACCGATCCAGGCCCGGCCAGCAAAGCCTGACGCATTTGCTCGACCAGTTCTGCCGGCACACTGCGCATCTCGAAAAAGGCCATCAATACCTCTGGAGGTTCAGGCTGCCAGAGCCACGCGGGCCGGATCCAGAAGCCCGGCAGAACGGTCGAAGACACTTTCTCTTCATCCTCGCTGGCAAACAGTTCATACTGGCCCGTCTCATCCAGGCGGTAGAAATCGGCCCGCTCGCGGCCCGGGCGTGAATCGATAATCCAGTATTCCCGCACGCCTGCTGCTTGAAAAGCGCGGAACTTTCGCCTGCGATCATGTTGCACGCTATCTGCCGACACCACTTCGATAACCAAATCGGCCGGCCCGTTCAGCCGGTCCTCGGTCAACCGATCCAGATGTTCCCGGGCAATAAGCATGATATCCGGTTCCCAGGCGGGGCCACCGGGCTGCGGGCGCATTTCAAATGGCGCAATGCGCACCACTCCCAGGCCAAACAGTTCGACGAACAGGGCCAGCAGCCGTTCCAGGAATTCAACGATGCGCTGATGAGGGTCTTTGGGTGGCATGTGGATGAACACCTCTCCGTCGATCCATTCGGCATGGACGTCTTCGTTGGCCCAGGCCAGGAATTCCTCATACGTCATGCGCAGGGGTTGACGCTCCTGAACGGCCGGTTCGATTGGAGTCTGAACCGTTGCCATGACTTACCTCCAATTGAGTCCAACGGTGATGCGCGCCACCAATTATAGCATACACGTACCGGCCAGGCAATGGCCGTTTCAGTTTCGGAGGGGACTTTGTTCCCGCCTGGCTGTCGCAATAAACGCCCGCACCTTCTCCGCATCCTTCTTCCCCGGTGCCGCCTCGACCCCGCTGGATACGTCCACGCCCCACGGCCGCACGTTCTCGATGGCTGCCCTCACGTTCTCCGGTGTCAGCCCACCCGCCAGCAAGATGGGGAACCTGGCTGCCACTAACCGCGCCGAACGCTGGTCCGCTTCTTCGCCGGTGCCCCCGAACTGCCAGGGATGGTAGGCATCGATGAGGAACGCCGGCTGGTCGTCGCGCATGGGCACGCTGGCCTGGTAGGCGCCGACGGCAGCGTAGGCGTCTGCCCAGTGTTTGGGGCGCAGGGCCTTGTAGGCACGCGGGGCGAGCATTTGCACCTCGAGGGGCGGCTCACTGCCGTGCAGTTGCGCCAGGTCCAGCCCGCACAGGTCCATGATCCGCCGGACGTTGTCGACCGGCTCGTCCACGAACACGCCGACGAAACGAGGCGCCAATCTGGAACCGCGCAGCGCCGCAATCAGGTCCCGCGCTGTCTCGGGCGTGACATAGCGCGGGCTTTTTGGATAGAAAACAAAACCCAGGAAGTCGGCGCCAGCCTCGGCGGCGAGGATAGCGTCGTCCAGGTTTGTGATGCCGCAGATCTTAACTCGAACCATTTTTCAATGACCAAATCCCAATGACCAAATCCCAAATCTCAACAACGCACCTTCTTGTGATTTGGGATTTGGTCATTGGTCATTGAGTTCTCGTACTTTCGCACCTACATCGTCCGCGACCACCAACGCCTCGCCGACCAGAATCGCATCGACGCCGGCATCGGCCAACTGGCGAACGTCGGCGCGGGTGCGGATGCCGCTCTCGGCAACCACTATTGTACCACCGGGGATGCGCGGACGCAAACGCAGGGTCACACCCAGATCGACCTCGAACGTTTTCAGATCACGGTTATTGATGCCGATGAGCCGTGGCTGGGCCCACAGCGCTGTCTCAAGTTCACCTTCGTCGTGCACTTCGACCAGGGCGGCCATGCCGAGTTCCCATACCAGGGCCTGCAGGTCGCGCAGTTGGTGGCGCTCCAGGATCGCGGCAATGAGCAGCACGGCGTCGGCACCAGCGGCGCGAGCCTCGTAGACCTGGTATGGATCGACCACGAAGTCCTTGCGCAGGCACGGTAGCGGCACCGTGTCCCGGATAGCGGTCAGGTAGTCGAGGCGGCCCTGGAAAAAGCGCTCGTCGGTGAGCACCGAGATGGCCCGCGCGCCGTGGGCGGCGTAAATCTGGGCCAGATCGACCGGCTCAAAATCGGCCCGGAGCAGACCCTTCGACGGGGACGCCTTCTTCACCTCGGCGATGAGGGCGATCCCCGGTCCAGCGAGTGCTCCGGCGAAGTCGCGTGGCCTCGCTTGGGCCTCAGCTCGACGACGGACTTCCGCCAGCGGCATAACTGCCTGGCGCTCCGCAACTTCAACCCATTTGTGGGCAATAATCCTGTCAAGAATCCCGATTTGGGATTTGGGATTTGGGATTTGGTCATTGGTCATTCGTGAACTCCACGAACCGTTCCAGCGCCCTCAGGGCAGCACCAGAGTCCAACGAGTCCGCGGCAAGCTGCAAGCCCTCCCGCAACTCGTCGGCCTTGCCCCCGGCGACCAGGGCCGCGGCTGCGTTCAGGAGAACCACGTCCCGGCGTGCACCATTCCCGTGACTCAGGATGTCGCGGGTGATGACCGCGTTCTGCGCTGGCGTGCCACCCCGCAACTCGGACAGCCGGGCGCGTGCCAGCCCCAGGTGGAGCGGGTCCAGCAACTCAGTTTCCACGCCGTCGTTCTTGAAGTAGCTGACGGTATTGACGCCGGTTGTCGATAATTCATCCAGACCATCCCCGCCGTGAACCACAAATGCAGAACGGCTGCCAAGCGCCATCAACACACTGGCGAGGGGCGCAGTGAGCAGTTCATCGTAGACACCCATGACCTGGGCCGGGGCAAAAGCGGGATTGGTCAACGGGCCGAGGATGTTGAAGACGGTCCGGATACCCATCTCCCGCCGTGGGCCGATGGCGTGCTTCATCGCCGGGTGCAACTTGGGCGCAAACAGAAAGCCAATGCCCACCTCGTCAATACACTGGGCCACTTGCTGCGGGTTGAGGTCCAGGTTGACCCCAAGGGCTTCCAGCAGGTCGGCGCTGCCGCACTGGCTGGAAACGGATCGGTTGCCGTGTTTGGCCACCCCCAGCCCGGCGCCTGCTACCACAAAGGCAGCCGTCGTCGAGATGTTGAACGTCCCGGCGCGGTCACCGCCTGTGCCACACGTGTCTACAAGGTCACTACGTTGAGGCCGCACCGGGATCACCCGGCGGCGCATAGCCCGGGCGCAGCCGACGATTTCGGGCACGGTCTCGCCTTTCAAGCGCAGTGCCGTCAGGAACGCGCCGATTTGCGCCTGGGTCGCCTGCCCGTCCATGATCTGATCCATCACAGCCTCGGCCTCGACCTCCGAAAGGTCTTGGCGCTCGATGAGCCTGGCAATTGCATCTCGGATGTCCATGATTAGCCTCCTTTCACAATGACCAAATCCCAAATCCCAAATCCCAATGGTCAGTCTTTTTGGATTTGGTCATTGGTCATTGGTCATTGATAAAAAGTTCTTGAGAATGTGCTTCCCATGCCGGGTCAGAATCGATTCTGGATGTAATTGCACGCCTTCTACCGGATAGACCTTGTGGCGCAGGCCCATGACTTCGCCTTCAGCGGTAAAGGCAGTTACCTGCAATTCATGAGGTAGTGGCTCCTCGACGATTAGCGAGTGATAACGCGTCGCCTCAAACGGATTAGGCAGGCCGTCGAAGAGGCCGCGGCCGTCGTGGTAGATCATCGAGGTTTTGCCGTGCATCAGGCGGGGTGCGCGGGTGACTTTACCGCCGAAGATGTGGCCCATACACTGGTGACCCAGGCAAACCCCCAGGATCGGCACCTTGCGGTGCATGCGCTCGATCACCGCGTTGGAAATGCCCCCGTCGCCCGGGTCGCCTGGCCCGGGCGAAATGACGATATGGCTCGGCCCCAGTGCCTCGATCTCCTCGACCGTCACACGGTCGTTCCGAAAGATTTTTAACTCCGCGCCGAGTTCGCCCAGGTACTGGACCAGGTTGTAGGTGAATGAGTCGTAGTTGTCGATGACGAGGATCATAACTCCTCCTCGTTGAACGTTGAACGTTGGAACGTTGAATGCTCTTCACAAGC
>JBBITV010000262.1:0-5818 GCA_037440585.1 Chloroflexota bacterium | reverse complement strand
GCGCCACCGCCGACGGCCACGCCGCCACCAAGTGGCAGCGCGCCACCGCCGACGGTGTCCACTCCGCAGCCAGGTCCGACGCCCGCGCCGGAGCCCACGCCGCCCAATGGGCCGGCACCCACTCGGGTTCCCCCGCCAACGCCGGTGCCTACAGCGCCGCCGGTGCCGCCACCGGTGCAGCCTCCGCCAGCGCCGTCCCCCTGACCCACCAGAAGTGCGCCGACGGACACGTAGCAATCAGAAACCCGTTTTCCTCAAGAAAACGGGTTTCTTCATAACTGCCCATTGACCTCACCCCATCTCAATCCTGCTCCAGTCAAGTTTAGACAGCGATTGCCGATTAAATCTAATGGTAGTAAATTGTAATCCACCAGATTCAGGAGGGGGAACTCTGCATGGAGACGGTCGAGGGGATCACGGCGGCGTGGCAGGTGGAGACGGATGTCGCTGTCCTACAGCCACGGTCAGTCCTATCAGTGTTGGAGCAGGTGGATCGCAAAGTCCGTGCTGGCGAGCTGGACGGCTTTCAGCCGCTGGCGACTGGCTTCACGACCCTCGATCAGGCCATCGGTGGGGGGGTGCGGTTGGGTGAGCTGATCCTTGTGGGTGGCGCGCAGGGGGTCGGAAAGACCACGTTCGTCTTCCAAATCGCTCGCAACCTGGCCGCCTCGAGCCAGGCTGCGGCTCTTTACGTGTGCTACGAGCATGACGAGGAATATTTGCTCAGTCGCCTTCTCTCGTTGGAGAGCATCGATCCCACAAACTCCCACTTCGAAACGGGCCTGCGGCTGAAGGACCTGAGGCGCATGGTTGTGGATGGCCGCGCCCGTGGAGAAGTCGGCCTGTTCGACATCCTCAAAAGTAACCCTAAGGCGTCGGGCGCTCTGGCCAAACTGCAAAATTATGGCAGTATGCTCTACATCTTAAAAGGCTCGGCCGCCCACACCACATTGCCGGCGTTAAGCGGCCTGGTGGACGCTTTCCAGGCACAGAGCAACCGCAAGCTCGTCCTCTGTGTGGATTATCTCCAGAAGGTGCCGGTCTACCCTGAATTGCCTGAGGAGGCCGAAAAAGTCACGCGGATTGTCGAGGGGCTCAAGGAGCTGGCGCTGACGCGCGAGATTCCTATCATCGCCATTGTGGCCGCCGACAAGGAGGGGCTGAAAGCCCGGCGGCTGCACCTGCACCACTTACGTGGCAGCTCAGCCCTGACTTATGAGGCGGATATTATCCTGATCCTCAACGACAAGTATAATATCATCACCAAAACCAACATCGAGTTCAATACTCACAAAGCGCAGGGTTTCAAGCAATGGGTCGTGGTGAGCCTGGAGAAGAATCGCGGCGGCCGCGACCTCATTGACCTGGAATTCCAGAAGCGCTTCGAGTACTCCTGTCTGAACCCCGAAGGCGGCATGGTCGCCGAGCAGCTTATCGACGAGCGTGTCTTCAAAGAATAAGCCCTGAATAAGCCCTCAGCACGAATCAACGCAGGATTGGGGTCAGCGAGATTCGTAGACCAACCAGATGACGTGCATCTCCCCTGGCCCGTGCGCCCCAATCGTCAACGTTTGCTCGATGTCTCCTGTGCGACTCGGGCCAGTCACGAAGGTGAAGCAACTGCTCGATAGCTGGCTGTCGTCGGAGAGCCAGTCGGCTTTGAGGAGCAGGGTGAGGTCCTGGTAGGTGGGAAGCAGCCGTTCCGGGCGGACGAGGGCGACGTGGATGCGAGGTAGTGCGGTTGCGGTGCGTGGGTTGAACGACCCGGCCGCCAGAACCAGGGTGCCGGTCTCAGCGACGGCGTAGTCCGCGCCGGAGATGGCCAGGTCTGCCTGAACCAGGTCCACGCGCAGGGCCTGGCGGATCTCGGGTGTCCAGTCGGATGGCGCAACGCGAGTGACGGTGATGCCGGCCTCGGCCAGGGCGTCTTCGAGACCCAGGTTCGCAAGATCGGGGTACGCGCAGATGGCAGCGTGCCCGACTTGTTGCGCTGCTGCCAGGTCCAGGAGCAGCCGCCGTGCCTGATCGGCGCTCTCAACACAATGCACTTTGCCGCCGACGGCGGTTAGCTTCTCTGCAAAGCATTCCAGGGACACCGGGAACGCAGCCACAGCACGAGCGCGGACCGCATTGGCATGAACGCGGGCGTCGGCGGGGGTGACGGGCTCACCAGGGCGGGCGAGGGCTGATTCCCGCCGGTCGCCGCGCCGGAGGGCAGTACGAATGCGATCCAGGAAGGCGCCGGTTGAAAGTTCAGCCATTCTCGGGTAGTTATGCAGCCTCGCCATCTTCCAGCTTCGACCACCGCTCATGGAACGGCTGCGCGGCCACCTGTGGAAAATCGCGAAACTGCGTCCATCCTGAAAACGGTGGGACTGGCACCGACGGGATGCGCCCATCTCTGACCAACGGCCGCTGCACCCAATACCCTACTTTCGCTCCCAGCCGGTACAGCACCGGGTATTGTAGCGCCCATCCATACAGCCTGAACAGTACCCGCTCTACCCATCTTTGATTTGAGGTGGATAGCAATCTAAAATCTAAAATCCAAAATCTAAAATTCAAAATCGGCTTCCCCTCTGCTTCTATCTGCCGCAAATCAATCAGCATCCTCGGCAAGTCGATGCTGATTGGGCAGGCGTCCTTGCAAGCCCCGCACAGGCTGGAGGCATGGGGCAGCTCCGGGAACTTATCCAACCCCTGGAAGAGCGGGGTGAGGACCGCTCCGATGGGGCCGGGATAAACTGAGCCGTAGGCGTGTCCGCCGACCTTACGGTAGACGGGGCACACGTTGAGGCACGCGCCGCAGCGGATGCAATACAGTGCCTCGCGGAAGCGGCTCTGACCCAGGACGTCGCTGCGGCCGTTGTCAAGGATGACCAGGTGAAACTCGTCTGGACCGTCGGGTTCGTTGGGGCGGCGTGGGCCGGTGATACAGTTAACGTAGCTGGAGATACGCTGTCCTGTAGCGCTGCGCGTGAGCAGCTTCAGCAGCACCATCAAGTCTTCCCACGTCGGGACGACTTTTTCGGCGCCCATCACCGCTACGTGAATCGGCGGCAGCCCGGTCGCAAAGCGTCCGTTGCCCTCGTTGGTCACGATGACGACAGTTCCCGTCTCCGCCACGGCGAAGTTGACGCCTGAGATGCCCATGCCCGCCGCCAGGAAGTGCTGGCGGAGCTCCTCACGGGCAATGCGCGTCAGGTCCGGAATGGGGGCATCGGGCGGCACTGGCCGCCCGGTGGCTTTGGCAAAGAGAGCGATCACCTCGGCCCTGGTCTTATGGAGCGCTGGTCCGATGATGTGGGACGGCGTCTCGCCTGCCAGTTGGATGATCCATTCCCCCAGGTCGGTCTCGACGGGACGAACGCCAGCCGATTCGAGGGCGTGGTTGAGATAAATCTCCTCGGTTGCCATCGACTTGGACTTGACGGCCAGGCGGATGCCGCGCTCACGGGCCAGCTCGACGACGATGCGGTTGGCTTCGGCGGCGTCGCGAGCCCAGTGGACGTGCCCGCCGTGCCGCTGCACGGACTGGGCCAGGAGCGCCAGGTATTCGTCCAGGTGGGCCAGGGTGTGGGCGCGGATGGCGCGGCCGTGCTGCTTCAACGCAGCCGGGTCTTCTAGCTCGGCGAAGGCAATTTCGCGACCGTGTACAAAATGGTCCATCGCGCGGGCCAGGGCGCCTTGTAGGCGTTCGTCGGCGATGGCGCGGCGGGCGCGGCTGGCGAAGTTCAGGTTTCGGGTTTCGCGTTTCGGGTTGTGTTTTGACAACAGGAGACCTGAACCGAGAACGCGTAACGTGAAACCCGAAACTCGAAACTTATTCATGGGCCAGCACCCGTGCCAGGTGTAACACCTGCACCGTCTCTCCACGCTGCCTCAAGCCCCCTGCCATGTGCATGATGCACCCCGCATCGGTAGTGATCACAGTGTTGACCCCTGTCGCCTTGATGCGGCGGAGCTTCTCGTCCAACATTGCGCCGGAGATGTCCGGCAGGCGCACGGAGAAGCTGCCACCGAAGCCACAGCACCAGTCGGGGCGGTCCATCTCCACAAGCTCCAGGCCACGGACGTGGCGCAACAGGCGGCGCGGTTCCTCGCGGATGCCCAGGCCACGGTTGGCGTGGCAGGCGTCGTGGTACGTCACGTGGCCGAGAAAGCGCGCGCCGACGTCTTCGATTTTGAGGATGCGGACCAGGAATTCGGAGAACTCGTAAGTGCGGGCGGCGACCGCCTGGGCACGTGCCTGCCAGGCTGGGTCGTCTTCGAAGAGGTGGGGGTATTCGAGGCGCACCATCGTGGCGCAGGAACCTGACGGGGTGACGATGGTCTCGGCGTCCTCGAAGACCTGGATGAAGTGCCGGGCCAGACGGCGGGCGTCACGTTTAAAGCCGCTATTGAAGGCGGGCTGGCCGCAGCAGGTTTGGTTGCGCGGAAACGTCACCTGCAGCCCCACGCGGCGCAGGATCTTGACCACGTCTTCACCAACTTCAGGGAAGAATAGATCGGCCAGGCAGGAAATAAAGAGGGCTACGCGCATAGTTCAAATGCAATTCTACGCTATTCGTGGAGCCGGGTCAAATCCTCGGCGGGGAGGGATAACGCAACAAGTCTCCATCGAGCGGGGGAGATAAGAGATGAAGGGGTAGTTAGCCTCGGGTGGGTTGAACGAGTTTTTCGGGCCTGGCAGGGGGTGGCAGGGGACATTTCGCACAACAAGTCGGTCGGAGGGAGAGGGCAGTACGCCTCAGTTGAGGGGTGGCGGCCGAGCGCGGGGGCGGCTGGGGGTGGTTGTGCGGGGCGTAGCCCGGTGTGACCGGCGTGTAGGCACACGGAACCGGGCCGTAGTGCAGGGGACAACAGCCGAGGCGGGTCGAGGCGGGTATACCGCGTGGGGCAGACCGGGGCCCGCCAGCCCCTGCCGCCCCAGACTCAGGTGCCAGCGAAAGGTTCGTAGTGGGCGCTTCAGCGCCTAAACAGCGCACTGAAGTGCGCACTACGAACACTGGGGTTTGATTCTATTGGATCTTGCTTCGGACCATCCGGTAGGCCTCAACCGCGGGGCGAAAGGTTCGTGTAAGGTAACCAGCTTGTTCGGGCAAGGTTTCAAACACGAAGATTGCGCCCAGAGCCAGGAAGAGGCCAACTCCGCCCAGCACGATCGTGTTGATCAGGGGCCGGAGTCGATCGGGACGAGAGCTGGCAACCGCAGGCACCATCAGGGTCAGGTGACTGGGTGATTGGTCAGCGTTGCTCAAACTCAGGAAGTCGGCATAGTTTCTTTCCCAACTGCCAATCAAACCCTCCAGGGTGCTGATCTCACGCTGCAACTGCTGGCGGTCAGAATCTGTGGACGAGTCAGCCAGCTCGTTTTCCTTGGCTTCAAGTCTTTGCTGCCATGCCTCAATTCTGTCCCGCAGACTTTGGAGCCGCTGGCGCACAAACTGCCGGTTTACATCCGCCTCCCCACTTTGCGGCTCTGCAGTACTCAAGGCGATTAGTTCACGAGCGATTTGATCGGCGGTTAGCCGGGCTTCCTCCGGCGAGCTAGCCTCCACCCGTATTTGAAGCAGTTGGGTGCCTGTTACTGGCTCAGCGCGTACCCGGCTTCTTAGCGCCGGCCAGGGGTGGGCCAGTTTTAGCCCCTCAACAACCTTTTGTAGCACGGGCTGCTGTAGGGCTATGGTAGCATAGGTCTGGACCAGCATCTGGCCGGCTTGAACCTCTCCTCTGTCCAGTCTGGTAGATTGCAGGGGGGGACCGACCAGGAGGGTGGCGGAGGCTTCGTAAACCGGAGGTTGCCTTTGGCTAACTG
>JBBITV010000261.1:0-5828 GCA_037440585.1 Chloroflexota bacterium | reverse complement strand
AGCAAAGGGCTGCCAACCACCCAGCATGTGCCCCATCCTACCGTGGCCGCCCCGATGCATGTCATGCCAGCCATAGCTGTGATCCCAACCCCACTCACGGATGAGCATCCAGGCCACGCCCGTACCACCCGGATTGTCGGTAGCGGCCAGGGTCAGCGTCACGATGGGGCTGGTGGTGATCTCGGCCCCTCCGTTGATGAGGATGCTTCCCACAGGCGGGAGGTGGTCGTCTCCACCAGGGGTTTCACCAGGCCAGGGGGTTGTCGACATCATCGGAGTCATTGTCATGATCTGGCTGATCATCGGGGGCATGGTGGGGTGTGGACCGAGGGTTCCCGTCTTCATCGGTGTCATGGTCATCATGGGCGTCATCATAGGAGTCATGGTGGGCATTGGACCGTAGGTACCCGTCATCATAGGAGTCATAGTCATCATCGGCGTCATCATCGGGGTCATGGTGGGCATCGGGCCGGGGGTCCCCGTTGCCACCGGGGTCAGCGTTGGTTGCGGCGTCTCCGGTGTGGCTGAGCCGAAGGTCAAAGTGAATGGGCCCGGCGCCCGGCGGTGATCGACTCCATCGGCGTTGTCCCAGACGGCCACGCCGAACAGATAGCTTTGGGACGGATCAAAGACCTGATCGACCTTCTCGCCATCCTTGACCGCATGCGGGCCGGTGTCCAGGGCGCGCCGCATCTCCACCGTCCATACTCCGTTGGCCCAGACCCCGTGGGCCTCGATGTCCCCCCGGCTATCGCTCGCCGGCCGCAGGGCGTAACCCGGCACCCGGTCGCCGGGAACCCAACTGGCGCCGGTGAGCGGGTTGATGGGCCCGAAATCAACCACCTCACTCTGGAGCAGGAAGCGGGTCGCCAACTCCGGCGGGACGCCGGGTGGCGCCGAGGGCGTGCTCGAGTTCCAGGTCCAGCGGGGTCTCCCATCCCCTACGTTAGAGACATAGGGGCTATCGCCACCGTCGCCATGATGCGCGGCTTCGGCGTCGGCCGGGTCGTAGTCGTCGTTAAGGTACTGGTCGTCCACGACCCGCATCGGGTTGGAGCGGGCCGCTTTCCATTGCCACTGATCAGCGAACTCCGTTGGCCCGTTGGTGCGCATCCGGCCGTCACCCATCATGCCCATGCCATGACAGGCCGCGCCGCAACCCATGGACTCAAAGCCAGTCACCGAGCGGTCGATGTCCCACAGGATGGCCAACCGGTCTTCGTCGTTCCGCTGGGTCCAGTCGGTGCCCTCGAAGGTCCAGCCCCCTTTGTCGATACTCAGGGTGGGATCGGCCCATTGGGCCAGGAGGTAGAGGTCCGTGGTGGTGTATGCGGCCTTCAGGGTGATGTCGGTGTAGCCAGGAGAGCCCATCTCCATGCGCATGGCACGGGCCACCAGGGGTGTTGCCTGGGCCCAGATGGCGTCATCGGCACGGCCATCGAGCAGAGGTGGAGCATCCGCCGGTATGGCCACCAGCGTGCCCGTCCCCGGCCACTGGGCCCAGCTCACCTGGCCTGTCACAGCGGCGAGACTAACCAGGAGGCCCAGGCCACAGATCGCAACGAGTATCCTGTGTCGCATGATCTTACTCCTTTCGACATCTCGCGACCGGGCGTCGTCGTCGACCAACCGGTTAACTCCTCTTCTGCGGTTTCCTACCGATGATGACTGCAATCAGGGCGCCATCATACGGCTGCCACCGCTATGACCGGCAACGTAAACCAGAACCGTGTTCCCTTTCCCACTTCACTTGCCACGCCCACGCGTCCCCGTGGGCCTCGACCAACTGTTTGACAATGGCCAGGCCGATGCCCGAGCCGCCACTGGCCCGGGTCCGAGACTTGTCGGCCCGGTAGAAGCGGTCGAAGACATGGGGCAGGTCCTCAGGGGCGATGCCGCTGCCGGTGTCGGTCACTTCGATGACCGCCGACCGCGGACACCCTCTCCCTTTGGGAGAGGGCCGGGGTGAGGGGGGCAGCCGTCGGCCGTCGATGGTCGTTTCCAAGACGAAGGCTCGAACGGCAACCTGACCTCCGGCAGGGGTGTAGCGTAAGGCGTTGCCCACCAGGTTGCCCACGACCTGGCTGATCCGGTCGGCGTCGACGTTGACCAACGGCAACCCAGCCGCTACATCCACCGCCAGGTCCACGCCGCTGGCCTCGGCCTGGGAGCGCATACGCTCCACCACTTTACGCACTAACTCACCCAGGTCCGTCTCGGCGCGTTCCAGCTTGAGTTGCCCGGCTTCGGCCAGGGAGAGGAGACGCAGATCGGCAACCAGCCGGGAGAGGAGCGCGGTTTCATCATGTAACGAGGCGATCTCCTCGGGGGTCGTGGGCACCACGCCGTCCAGCATGGCTTCCAGGTTGCCCTGAATGACGCTCAGCGGGGTGCGCAACTCGTGGGCGATGTCGGCGATCATGTCTTCCGTCCCTTCCGCGACGAATTTGTACCCGACGCCAAACACGGTCACGATGTAACGCGGGTGGCGCGCATCGTCCCCCAGCTTGGCCCGCAGGTTCTTGACGTGCTGGTCGACGACGCGCTCATAGAACGCGAAGCGCGAAGAACACAAAGCGCGAAGGGCGCGAAGGGCAGTCGCTGGGGCGGCCGCCTTCATGGCTTCGCGCTTCGCGCGCTTCGTCGCAGGGCCGGATGGCCCCCGCACCCCTACCTTCGCGTCTTCGTGATCCAAACGCTCCACTAAACGGTGTTGGGCTTGATGCCCGACGGCTGCGCCAGGGACTGGCCGCAGTAGGGGCAAACCTGCCAATCGGCCTGCACGGCCCGGCCACAGTTTGGGCAACTTCGGCCGGGTTGAGTTGGCCCCCCGCCGGTGGCGAATCCCTGAGGTTGGACAACTTGCCGGAAGAGCCACACGCCGCCCAAGACCAGCAGCGCCAGGAAGCCCAGGGGGATCAGCAGCCCCATGATGGAAAAGAGCCAGCCCACGGGTCCGACGGCCCCCCAGGAGCCGCCCCAGCCACCCATCATGCCAGGCCCCATCATGCCGCCCCAGGGTCCCCACCTGCCGCCCCAACCGAGGGGGAGCAGGCTGCCGCCGATTAGCAAGATCAACAACACCACCCCGATGATCACCACCGGGGTCCAGTTACTCCGATTCATGTCTGAAACCTCCTTCAAGCATCACCCAGTTTAGTGGTGATGTGCCACGACCTCAGGCGTGGACACGCCAGCTTTCAGATCCGCTCCACAATAGGGGCACAGACGCCAGGCCACCTGTACCGCCCGGTGACAGGCAGGGCACGCGGTCTTCAGGGCCGTGCCGCAATTCGGGCAGAGGTTGAGGATGTCCAACGCAGACTCGGACGGACTGCTGCCCTGGGCCGTCGGTTGGAATGGCGAAGTGCTCGCTGTTCTCGGGAAGAGGTTGCCCAGCAGCCACATGGCCAGGCCCACGATCACTATCCAGAACAAAACCATGAATATCAACCCGAACCCGCCAAAACCGTAGAACCCCATCATCGCATCGTCTCCTTCGTTTCTTCTTGCCTAGCGCAGATCGCGGAGCATCTGGTGGTACAGTGTTGTTGACCTGATGATACCACGGACACGTGAAGATGACTTGAAGGCTGTGTGAAGTTTCGGTAAAGTTCGGGCTGTGTAGTGGGGGCCGGTTCGGTTCCGTGATAGTGGCAAGGTTAGAGGCGTGTGAAGTTTCGGTAAAGTTTGGGCTGCGTAGTGGGGCTCAGTGGCGGTCTGGCGCGACCGGCAGGGTGAAGTGGAAGCTGCTGCCCCGGCCCGGCCCGGCACTCTCGGCCCAGATCTGGCCGCCCTGGAGCTCGACCAGGTGCCGGGCGATGGTCAGGCCGATGCCACTGCCACCCCCGGCGCGGGAGCGAGATTTGTCTGCCCGGTAGAAGCGCTCGAACACGTGGGGCAGGTGCTCCGGGGCGATGCCGATGCCGGTATCGGAGACAGTCGTCAGTAGCCAGTCGCCAGTCGCCAGACTATTGTCGGGACGAGTCTGACTACTGACCACTGACGTCCGAAGACTGACCCGGCCGCCAGCGGGCGTATAGTGCAAGGCGTTGCCCACCAGGTTCAGTAGCACCTGGCCCACCCGGTCCTCGTCGGCCAGGACTGGCGGCAGGTCCGGCGGCACGTCATGCTCGACGGTAACGCCCTTGGCCTCAAACTGGGGGCGGAGCTTCTCCACCGTCGTGGCCACCACCGCCGCCACCTGAAGCGGCCGCCGCTCCAGCTTGACCTGGCCCGCTTCTACTCGCGACAATTCCTGCAGGTCCTGCACCAGACGTTGCAGGCGATCCGCTTCCTGACGCACCAGCTCGAAGGTCGCCGGCTCGGCGGGGATGACGCCGTCCAGGAGCCCCTCCATGTAGCCCTGGATACTCGCCAGGGGCGTGCGCAACTCGTGGGCCACGGTGCCGATCAGCTCCAGTCGACGCACTTCCGTCTGCTCCAGGGTCGCCGCCATCTGGTTGAAAGTCTGGGCCAGCTCCCCCAGCTCGCCCTCGCCCACTACCTGGATACGCTCGTGATACTTACCGGACGCGATGCGCCGGCTGGCCAGCATCATCTCCCGGATCGGGATCACGATCCGCCGGCTGACGAACAGGCTGATGCTCACCGCCGCTAGAAAGGCGGCACTGGCAGCCAGGAACAGGGCCTCGTTCACGGCGGCCTGGTAGTTGGCGAACAGGTCGGCCGCCATAGCCGCGCCCGACCCTTGCAGGGTCTCCATCTGGGCGATGTGGCGGGCGAAGCTGGCCGGAGCGACCATCTCGGCCGCCGTCGCCAGGACGACTACCCCAACGACGATGATGACCAGGTAAGAAGCGAAGATCTTCCAGCCCAGGCGCCAGTTCGCCCAGGAAAAACGGCTCATCCCGGCTCGTCCTCGAACTTGTACCCGACTCCGCGCACCGTCGTGATCAATGTTGGGCTGGCCGGGTCGTCTTCCAGTTTTTGCCGGATGTGTCCGATGTGGACATCCACCACCCGGTCATCGCCGTAGAAATCGTAGCCCCAGACCCGCTCCAGGAGCTGAGCACGACTCAGCACGCGGCGCGGGTAGCGGGCCAGGGCCGCCAGCACGTCGAACTCCAGCGTGGTCAGCTCCACGGGTTGATCATTCTTCCAGACCTGCCGCCCGGCGAGGTCGATGCGGATGTGGCGGAAGGCCAACACCCGCTCCTGGTCTGCGGCGGCCGAGCCTCGGCCACGGCGCAGGATCGCCTTCACCCGGGCGACCAGCTCACGGGGGCTGAAGGGCTTGGCCAAGTAATCGTCTGCCCCCACGGACAGTCCGACGACCTTGTCCGTCTCCTCGGCCTTCGCGGTGAGCATCAGGACGTAGACGTCGGACTCACGGCGCAAGTGCTGCAAGACCTCCAGGCCATCCATCTCCGGCAGCATGATGTCCAGCACCACCAGGTCCGGGCGCACCTGGCGCGCCGCTTGCAGCGCCGATGGCCCGTCGGCGGCCGTGGTGACGACATAGCCCTCTTTCGCCAGGTATGCCTTCACGATGTCCCGGATATTCTGCTCGTCGTCCACGACCAGGATTTTGGCGGCTTGCATTCTCTTGGCTCTCCTTGGTTGCCTGCCGATGACTGGCCCTATTATAGTCCGGCAGGGGTTCCCACGCAAAAAGCGACACTCTAGCGGAGCCAGCGTGGTCAGGTCTTTCACCGCGCGGCGCGCGCGTTCGGCCGGCCGCGCGCTTGACATTCAAGTAACTTTAAGGTGTATAATATCCCCGTTCCAGTACAAAGTCCCGCAGCTTCGAACATCGGCCGCGTAACGCCCGGGCAGGTCCCTCTCCCCACGGATGGATACCGGAC
>JBBITV010000260.1:4151-5830 GCA_037440585.1 Chloroflexota bacterium | reverse complement strand
ATGCCCCTCATCGATATGACTGGGTGAGCCATTTTGGTGAAAGCGTTTCCGTTGAGGGCAACTGGATACGAGGTAATGCTGGTGCCGGGCAGATCTTGGGCGTTGGAGTCGCCGCTCCTCAGCCCTTTGCTACGACCACGGGGAATGACGGACGACCCTATGTCCGTATACGACCAGGGTCAGCCACAAATAATGTTCGACTTATTAACGTTCTATACCCTACTGATAATAATTCATGGAGCGCCCGGCCAACCGTTGCCACGCTTGGCGATAGCGGCACGGCAGTTGCAGTAAGGGTGCGGATGAACGATGGCAGCGGGCGCGCGGATGACGCGCTATTCACATATGCTCAGTCGCCCTCCGCTACCGTTGCTGGTCCCTATCACTATGATGCTCGAGTGGCTGTCGTCACTCGAGGGACAAATGGCGTGCTGGAGAAACTATTTGTTTATGGTGGCACGTTCCTGAAAGACCAGACCACGGGCAAAGTATTAGTGGCTAACCTCGACAGGGGTGAGCCCATGGAAGCGGTGTACTCCGCCGACACCGTCGCCGTGTATGGGAACATCCGCACTGAAGTAGCCCTGTACGCTCCCCAGGCAACCCGCGTGACCGTTAACGGAATACCGGTATCGTTTGCTCGATGTGGCGAGTACATTACGTTCACAGGCAATGCAAGGTGAATCTATTTGCCCTACGTTCGGCGCAGGTAGCGTCAAATTAATTCGTGATTTGACTGACCGCAGACTGATGCATGGTACAAAATGGTTCCACAGGTCGCCTCAATGAGGGCAAAATGAGGGCAGAATGAGGACAAACTGATGGACGGTATATACATACATCCAACTGCAATAGTAGAAACCCAACAGATCGGCCAGGGGACTCGCATCTGGGCATTCACCCACGTCATGCATGGAGTTTCCATTGGATCAAATTGTAATATCGGAGAGCATTCATTCATTGAATCTGGAGCCGTCATCGGGGACAATGTGACTATCAAAAATGGGAATATGATCTGGGAAGGCATCACCTTGCAGGATGGGGTATTTGTTGGTCCAAACGTGTTTTTTACAAACGATCTCTATCCCCGGTCTCCACGACTCTCTCAAGCAAAAAGGAGATACCAAAGTCGCGAGTGGCTTCTAACTACTCTTGTAGAACAAGGCGCATCATTAGGGGCTGGCGCAGTCATCCTGGCAGGGGTCACGATTGGTGAGTTCGCATTAGTGGGAGCCGGAGCCGTGGTCACCAAGAGTGTACCACCCTATGCTCTGGTAGTGGGCAATCCAGCTCATGTACGGGGTTGGATCTGCCAGTGTGGACAGCCATTGAAATTTCAAGAGAAATCTGCAAGTTGCGAGGATTGTGGTCTGGACTTTATCAAGAATGGTGAGTTAGTCAGATTGCGGACGACTTCGTGACTGATCTGTCGGATCTACGAGAAGTGGAGGCATGGGTGCGCGCCGTGTTGCGCCGCTCTTTTCGCTGCATGGCCGACGCACAGGTGAGCGCGGCGGATTAAGAGCGCATGCGGAAGATCAAAGTGTTGCAGGTTATCGATTATCTCACCTCGGGCGGGGCTGAGCGGATGGTCGTCTCCCAGGCGCGCTGGCTGGACAGGGCCAGGTTCGAGCTCTATGTGTGCACTCTGCAGCCGACCTCAGATCCGCTGGTTGACG
>JBBITV010000260.1:0-4103 GCA_037440585.1 Chloroflexota bacterium | reverse complement strand
GACCTGGGGGCAATCTCTCGCCTGACACGCTACATCCGGCAGCAGGAGATCGACCTGGTACACACGCATCTGGTCGATGCTGATATCGTGGGCCGCGTGGCGGCGAAACTGGCCGGAAAACCGGTGGTGTCGACGCTCCACCGGGCCGGGCGGCTGGCTAACGAACATGGCTGGAAATTCCGGGGCCGGGAGATCTTGTCCCACTGGACGGCCAGGTATCTGGCGGATCAGCTCATCGCGGTCTCCGAGGCCGCAGCCCATTACCATGTTCGGA
Organism: Chloroflexota bacterium; assembly: GCA_037440585.1. Taxonomy (GTDB): domain Bacteria; phylum Chloroflexota; class Anaerolineae; order Epilineales; family JBBITV01; genus JBBITV01. The sequence continues at coordinate 3,829 of JBBITV010000260.1, read as the reverse complement.
GTGCCGGCCGGGCGGACAAGATGGTGGTCCTGTACAACTCGATCGATCTGGAGAGGTTTGTCCTGCCAGATGGCTTTGACCGGGATGTACAGCGCCAGACACTATCTCTGCCGCCTGGGGGCCCGGTGGTGATGACGGCTGCCGGGCGCTGGGCGGGCAAGGGTCTGGAATACTTGTTAGATAGTGTGCCCGCCGTCGTTGCCCGCTTCCCTGAGGCTCGGTTTCTCGTGGTCGGGCCACATCCCAGCGCGAACCTATGGACAGAGCGGGTCGACCAGCGTGAGCTGGCCAACAGCGTGTTGTTCACCGGCCTACGCGAAGACATGCCGGCGTTGCTGGCAGCATGCGACGTGTTTGTGCTCCCCTCCCTGAACGAAGCCTTGCCCACTGTCCTATTGGAGGCGATGGCGGCGCGCAAGCCTGGGGTGGCTACGCGCGTTGGGGGAGTGCCGGAAGGGGTATTGGACGGCTGCACCGGCTTGTTGGTCCCCCCGGCCGACGCCGCAGCCCTGGCCAACGCCACCGTTGAGTTGCTGGCCGATCCGCCACGCGCTAGCCAGATGGGAGAGGCTGGGCGGAGACGTGTCGAGCGGCTGTTCGATATGGCGACCAACACCGCCAAACTGGAGAGAATATACGAGAACCTGGCCTCGAGGCGCGGCGGAGGCTTGCAATGACTATGGACACGAGCATGAGAAAGCGGTGGAAGAGGATGGTGTTCAGCGCCCTGGATCGGCCAGGCGTCCTGTCTGTCCTCAATCGGATAGACCTGCGGCCCAACCGGCTGCGGGTCTTGGTGTATCATCGTATCGACGAGGCTGACCGCGGGCAATGCATCCTGGATCCGGATGTCGTGAGTGTCGGGCCGCAAACATTGGACGAGCAGATGGGTTATCTCACCAGATACTACCGGGTGATCTCGTGCCAGGAGTTGCAGTCCGCCTTGCTCGCGGGCAAGCCTTTGCCGGCTGGCGCTGCCCTGGTCACCTTTGACGACGGCTATCGTGACTTCTTGACCGCTGCCTGGCCGGTCCTGCAACGGTGGGGCATCCCGGCGGTCCTGTTTGTTGCCACAGGGTACGTGGGTAATACCGGGCATCTCTTCTGGTGGGATCGGCTGTACCAGGGGCTGGTGCGCACGACCCGGCAGGAGTTGCTGGTCCCCGGATTGGGAAGACTACCCTTGGAAAGCGCGCCGCAGCGACAGGCTGCTCTGGTTGAGCTAAAGCGGCACCTCGTTAGCATAGCGCATCGTGAAGCCATGGCCCTGGTCGACCAGGTGCTGGAAGCACTGGACGTGGTTCCGGAACCGGGCGAGGTTTTTCTGACTTGGGACGAGCTGCGAGAGCTGTCTGCGGCGGGCATTACCATCGCCGCCCACACCCGCACGCACCCGATCCTGGCTCAGTTGTCAGCAGAGGAAGCCCGTGAGGAGATCGTAGGGGCTCAAGAGGACCTGCGGCGCGAACTCGGGCAGGCCTGGCCGATCTTCTGTTATCCCAATGGCCGGCCCGGGACGTATAATGGGCAGGTGATGGGCATCCTCCGCGCGGCAGGCTTTGTGGCGGCCTTCACCATGATTCGAGGGATGAATGTTGTGGGGAAGACCGAGCCACTAGCCTTCAGACGCCTGGGGGACGATCCAGACATGACGAGGTTCCGGCTTCACCTGACAGGGATCTACGGCGCTTATATGGAAGCTAAGTACCTGTTTACCGGACCGCGCCAATAATCGAACATGAACTCCTATCCTGAATTGCGAAGGTCGTCGGCGTGAAGAAAACACACCTTGCATATCGGGAGGTACAAAATGCCTGGTATTTGTGGTATCGCGACACGGTCAAACGTTGAGGAACGGGCTCCCCTGTTCTCCGCCATGCTGAATGCGCTGACCTATGAACGTGCTCAGACGGTTGAGGCTTGCTCCACCCCGACCGTGGATCTGGGGTGCGCTCATCTGGGAATCGGCAGTGAGCCTGCCTTGTATGAGTCAGACGTGGCGGTCGTCGGGGTGTACGGCTATACAGTGCTCCCAACTGAAGCTGTGGAAAGTAGCAATGGCGCTGCTGAGGGGCCGGTCAGCCACGCCCGTCAAATACACGATCTCTACCTGGCCCCTGGACCCCAGTTCGTACAGGCCTTGGACGGGACAAGCGTGGTCGTTGTCTGGGACAAACGGCAAGAGCACCTCCTCATCTGCAATGATCGCTTAGGACTGCGTCCCTTGTTCTACGCTGTATCCGGCAGCGAGGCGGCACCTCGCTTCCTTTTCGCGTCAGAAGTTAAGGCCCTCCTTTGTGACCCCCTGCTCCCCAAGACCCTGGACCAGGTTGCCCTCGCTCAGTTTTTCATTTTGGGACATCTCCTCGACAACCGCACGTTCTTTGAGTCGATCAAACTGCTTGATCCCGGAACGATTTTGACTTATCAGGCGGGTCGCTGGTCAACCCAAACATACTGGCGTCTGTCTTTCCCCAATAGCTATCCCAAGCATTCGGATGCGTGGTATGAGGAATTAATCTACACCGCGTTGCAGACGACCACCGCGAAAATGGTTCGGCGGGACCGGCAGTACGGGGTCACCCTGAGCGGTGGATTGGACTCGCGCTGGATGTCAGCCCTCCTCACCCGGCTGCGCCCGGATACACCAGCGTTCACCTTTGGCAGTGAGGACGCGGAGGACGTCAGATCGGCTGTACAGGTAGCTACCCGGCTCGGCATGGAGCACTTCTGCTTCCCCCTGTCTCCGACCTACCTCGCGGAGCACGGGGCAAGGATTGCCTATGCCACGGATGGGATGTATAACATCCTGAATGCCCACGAGTTCACCATGTCGGTAGAAATGGGACGCCATGTCGAGGTGGCCATCGGGGGGTTGCTGGGTGACGATCTGTTCGGCAGAACGGTCAACCCGAGAGAACTCATGCTGAAAAGGGAGGATGTTCCCGAGTACGTGCTCCGCAAGACCTCTCTCTCCGGAGCGTGTCTGCCCGATGCTGAAATGCGGCGCCTGTTTGGTGTGCGCTACGACGGCATGAAGGACATAGCCTACAGTTCGCACCGGGCAACGTTTGCTGAAGCGACCTCCGAACTGGCAATCAACGTGCGCGACTCCCAGCTTTTCCGGCAGGGCCACCGGCGCCGAGTTTATTTGGGCCAGATCGCGAAAGAGCCGTATATTCAGGTCTATCACCCCTTCTCCGATAGCGTCGTGATCGAAGCTGCGCTGCAGGTCCCGCCAGGGCAGCGCTTTCTCCAGGGGGCCTACCGCCGGACGCTATGCCGGTATTTCCCGGAGCTGGCCGATATTGAATGGCCACGCATGTCTGTTCAACCATCCGCCTCTGCGGCTACCATCCTGGGGAAACAGTTTTTCATGAGGTCAGTCGGCAAGCTCATGAAGGCGCTCGGGCGCGACTATTGGACGTGGCTGCAACGCCGGCAGCGCTCCATGAACTACGGAGAGTGGCTGCGCGGCCCGTTGCGGGGCTTTGTTGAATCCATGCTCTTGTCTGAGTCGTCGGATCGATTGGGATTATTCGACCGTGCCGCTCTGAGAGAGGTGGTGAATGCGCATTTATCTGGACAACGCGACTTCACGGCCTTCATGGGTTCGCTGCTCACGTTTGAGCTCTGGAGCCGGATGTTTGCCCCGCCAGGACTACCGCGCCGGCCAGAGACTGTCTTAGATGGCCAGATCGATGCCGCACTGGAAAGTGTATCCAGCAGGCCTCGATAGAGCGTCCCTTAGGGTTCGTAAAAGAATTGCTTCCATTGCTGTCATGCTGAGCGGAGCGAAGCATCTCCGTGTTTCAATGAGAGTCTCGGC
>JBBITV010000259.1:3944-5844 GCA_037440585.1 Chloroflexota bacterium | reverse complement strand
TCGATCTGGCCATCTTAGCCATGAAAGCCTATGGCGTGGCCGAGGCGGCGACCGAGTTCGGCCAGGCAACTTCCCAGCCGCCGCCCGTGTTGACCGTGCAGAACGGCGTGGGCAGCGAGGAGAGTGTCATGGCGACCTTGCCGTCGGCACCGGTGATTGCCGGGAGCCTCACCACGCCAGCGGAAGTCCGCGCGCCGGGTATCGTCGAGGTTCGCCACGCCCGGCGTGGCCTGGGCCTGGCACCCACGCGGCCCGCGCAGTCGATCGATCCCGTTGCTGATGCCCTACATTCCGCCGGTTTCCAGGTGCGCGTGTACGCCAACTACCGGGCGCTGAAGTGGTCTAAGCTGCTGACGAATATCGTCGGCAACGCCACCTCGGCCATTCTCGGCCTGCCGCCAGGAGAGGTCTTCGCGGATTCACGCCTATTCCGGCTGGAACTGGATGCTTTCCGCGAGGCGCTGGCGGTGATGCAGCGTCTGGGGATAAAGCCAGTCGGGCTGCCAGGGTATCCGCTGCCGGGACTGGCACCTGTTTTGCTACGTGCACCGCACTGGGTACTCCAACCGGCCATGTGCCGGGTCATCGCCGGCGGCCGTGGGCGCAAGATGCCATCGCTGTACACCGACCTGGCCGAGGGACGCAGGTACTCGGAAGTGGAATTCCTGAATGGGGCCGTAGTGCGCTACGGCCGCGAGTTGGGGATGCCAGTGCCGGTCAACCAGGTGTTGACAGAGACGTTGTGCGGATTAGTCGAAGGCCGGCTGGACTGGGAGGAGTTCCGGCGAAGGCCGGAGAGGTTGCTGGCTAAGCTTGTCTGAAAACTCAACTTTCCAGGATAGGGTCAAACTATTTCACTTTGGCTTATCCAGCAGCGGATAGTTCTTCGCCTGCCAGTCCACCATTCCCCCCGTGTGGTTGAACACGTTGGTGTACCCCAACTTCACCAACGTCTCCCCCGCAATTGCGCTCATCCGCCCGCTCCGGCAATATAGCACGATCTTGGCGTTCTTGTCCTTGGGTAGCTTGTCCAGGTTTTTTTCGATCTGGTCGTAAGGGATGAAGGCATCCGTGTTGGCAATCTCGCCTTCGTAGGGAATATGGACATTGATAAAGGCAAAATCCTTCCTATCAAGCATCGCTTTCAATTCATCAGAGTTGATGTCAGTGTTTGAGCCGCCTGCCACCGACACTTTCCTGCCAATCGTCGTGCTCCCAGGCTGAGATTGCGCCGCCGGAGCGGGCGTGGTGGACTGCCCCGTCGTACATCCCGCCAGAACCAGAATCGCCAATACGATCACAATTCCGAATCGTCGCACTGTATCTTCCTCTCCTCTGCTACTGCGCCGGTCGGACGGGCACCTTGAACGTGACTTCGCCTGCTTCGCCTCGGCTCACCACTTTGATCTTGACCCACCAGTTGCCCACGGCCGGGAATTGCGCTCCACCCTGGAAGGTGCTGCCATCGATCTTCTGTGCTACACCGCGATCTTTGGCCGCTTGTCCATCCAGACCCCACTCGTAACTTACCTGTTCAACGGAAATACGTCCACCGCCCGATTCCTTGAGCGCCATCTTGAGTTGCACGGTCCCTGTCGGCAGGGCCGGGTTGGGAAAGGTGCTGAATTCAAGGTTGAGGATATGGCCAGACGGGAACCGCACGGCGGCTTCCCGTGCTGGTGCCTCCTCAATCTGTTGCATCATCGCCATAGCCATGGCCGCCACGATCAGCACGATGAATAGGAGGGTGATCCACGTCCATAGTGAACCCCTACGCTTCTGTCCAGGTGCAGTGGCTTTCTCTGTTAGGATTTGGGATTTGGTCATGGGTCCTTGTAATTCAATGACGCGACGAAACTATGCGGGCATTTCGTCGCCAGACTATCCGCACTAAACAACC
>JBBITV010000259.1:0-3917 GCA_037440585.1 Chloroflexota bacterium | reverse complement strand
GGGTTTGAAGTTGTCGGGCGCAAAGCCCTTGTAAACTACGTTCAACTCCCGGCCATTATCTGCGATCTTAAAGCGTAGGGTGCGCCCATTTGCGTCCCACTGGACCGAACCGGCCACCACATCCCCCCCGACCCGAATACGCTTCTGGTGGAACTGTGCCTCTTGCGCTACGACCTCCTCGACGGTAAAGTAATAGTTGGTGAGCGGTGACTTGATGGCCGCATACAGCAAGTGTCCGAAGAGGGGGATAAGGATCAATAGCCCAATGAGAATGCGTGGTTTCATCAGAGTCTCTCTACTTTCTGGGCGATCTACCGCGTCATATTATACCAGGCGGCAGTGATGCCGGAAAGCGCCTTTCAGCGTGAACTGGAGGGAGCAAGTCGGCCTGTGCTACCACCCTGGCAACGGGCTGCCTGGCGCGGGCACGACCAGGCAGTCTGGCGGGGATGATCCTTCTTTCAGTAATCAATCCCGCGTTGCGCCTTAATCCCCTGCTGATACGGGTGCTTGATCTCACGCATCTCTGTCACCAGGTCCGCCCGTTCGATCACCTCGGGCGGCGCACCGCGCCCGGTAAGAATCAAGTGCAGCCAGGGGGGGCGCTCGTCCAGCAGCGCCAGTACGTCTTCCACCCTCAACAAGCCGGTCTGTACAGCAACGTTGATTTCGTCGAGCACGATCAGGTCATACTTGCCGGAGAGCATCTGCTCGTGGGCAAACGCCAGTGCATCGCGCGCCGCCTGCCGGTGGACCTCTTCGGGCAGATCGTCGTTCAGAATCTTGTAGAAACCCTTGCCCATGATGACCAGCTCGACATTGGGCGCGAGACGTTGAACACCCTCCATCTCACCGTATTTCCAGGTGCCCTTAACGAATTGAAGAATCAATACCTGCCACCCGTAGCCGACCGCGCGGAGGACGGTGCCCAGGGCAGCCGTGGTCTTGCCTTTGCCGTCGCCCGTGTTTACAAGGACGAGCCCGCGACGCTTCTCGCGGGGCAGGGAAACGAGAGTGGAGTGGAGGATGTTGCCACTCATAGCAGACGGGTATGGTCCTCTCTTATCCCCCGTCGTGCCACGCGGCCATCTGTTGATACAGCCGCCAGCGTTTGCGGACGTCCTCTTGGGCCAGCTTCATCAAAGTTTCCGCGCGCTCTTCGTCGCTCTGCACCAGCATCCGGTAGCGCGTTTCGTTGTAGGCATACTCTTGAAGCGGGATCGACGGCTCTTTGGAATCGAGGATGAGCGGGTTTTTGCCCTCTTCGGCCCGCTTGGGGTTATAGCGATATAGTGGCCAGAAACCGGACTGCACCGCCAGTTTTTGTTGCTCCAGGCCCTTCTTCATGTCAATTCCGTGGGCGATGCAGTGACAATAAGCGATAATCAGCGATGGGCCGTCATAAGCCTCTGCTTCCAGGAAGGCCGTCAACGTGTGCTGATCGCTCGCGCCCATCGCCACGCGGGCCACATAGACATAGCCATACGACATTGCCAGCAGCCCCAGGTCCTTCTTGGAGATGGCTTTGCCCTTGGCCGCAAACTTGGCAACTGCCGCGCGTGGCGTGGACTTCGAGGCCTGGCCACCGGTGTTCGAGTATACCTCGGTGTCCAGCACCAGCATGTTGACGTTGCACCCGGACGCCAGCACGTGGTCCAGACCGCCATAGCCGATGTCATACGCCCAACCGTCCCCGCCGATGATCCACACGCTCTTCCGAACCAGCGCTTCCGCCAGACTGCAAAGATCGCGCGCGCGCGGGTCGTCCAGGCCTTGCAAGCGCTGCGTGAGCAGGGCGACGCGGTCGCGTTGGGCCTTAATGCCGGCTTCTGTCGCCTGGTCGGCATTCAGCAGCGCCGCCACCAATTCCTCGCCGACCACACTGGCAAAGTGCGGCAGCAACTCGCGCGCGAATTCCGCCTGCTTGTCCAGGGTCAGGCGCATCCCCAGGCCGAACTCGGCATTGTCTTCAAACAACGAGTTGGACCAGGCCGGGCCGCGCCCTTCGCGGTTCAAAGCCCAGGGAGTGGTCGGCAGGTTGCCGCCGTAGATGGAAGAGCAGCCGGTGGCGTTGGCCACCAACATGCGGTCGCCGAACAGTTGCGTGACCAACTTGATGTAAGGCGTCTCGCCACACCCGGCGCACGCGCCGGAGAATTCAAACAGCGGCTCCAGCAGTTGAGAGTTCTTAATCGTGCCCAGGCTGATGTGCGTGCGGTCCACTTCAGGCAGAGTAAGGAAGAAGTCCCAGTTGACCCGTTCGCGGTCGCGAATTGGCGGCTGCGGGACCATGTTGATCGCCTTGCGGCCCACCTGGCGCTTGTCTTTGACCGGGCAGGCTTCCACACACAGGCCACAGCCGGTACAATCTTCCGGCGCGGCCTGCAAGGTGTATTTCATTCCGGGGAACTCTTTAAAGCGCGCGTCCGCACTCAAGAAGGACTCCGGCGCTCCGGCCAGGTACGCCCCGTCATATACCTTCTGGCGGATAACGGCGTGCGGGCAGACGAAGACGCACTTTCCGCACTGGATGCACAGGTCCCTATCCCAGGCGGGGATTTCCAGGCCGATATTGCGCTTCTCCCAGCGCGCCGTACCCGATGGGTAAGTGCCATCCTGGGGCAACGCGCTCACCGGCACATTATCTCCCTCTAACGCGATCATCGGCCCCAACACCTGGCGCACAAACTCAGGTGCTTCCGCCGGAACAGGGGGCCGCCGGCGTAGAGGTGACCAATCGGTCGCCCAAATTTCGGGAACCTTCACTTCGTACAGATTCGCCAGGGTCTGGTCGACTGCGCGGAAATTCTGCTGCACGACGGCCTCGCCGCGCTTGCCGTACGTCTTGCGGATGCTGTCCTTGATCTTCTCGATGGCCTGTTCGCGCGGCAGGACGCCGCTAATGGCAAAAAAGCAAGTCTGCATCACGGTGTTGATGCGCCCGCCCATCCCCGTCTCCTGGGCCACCTTGTACCCATCAATCACATAGAAGCGCAGCTTCTTCTCGATGATGGTCTCCTGCACCTCGCGTGGCAGTTGATCCCAGACTTCGTCCGGGCCATAAATGCTATTGAGCAAGAAGACGCCGCCCGGCATGGCATACTTCAGCACGTCAAAGCGCTCCAGGAAGTAGAACTGGTGGCAGGCCACGAAGTTGGCCTGGTCGATGAGGTAGGGCGCGCGGATCGGGCGCGGCCCAAAGCGCAGGTGCGACATAGTTACTGATCCCGACTTCTTGGAGTCGTACACAAAATAACCCTGGGCGTAGTTATCGGTCTCCTCACCGATGATCTTGATGGAGTTCTTATTGGCGCCCACCGTGCCATCCGCACCGACGCCCCAGAAGACGCAACGGACGGTCTCCGGAGATTCGATGGAGAATCCCGGATCGTAATCGATGCTGGTGTGGGTGACATCATCGTAAATGCCCACGGTGAAGTGATTCTTTGGTTCGACCTTGAGCATTTCGTCGAATACGCCCTTCACCATTGCCGGCGTGAATTCCTTGGAAGAGAGACCGTAGCGCCCGCCGATCACCCGCGGATAGGGACGGTTGGCAAACTGGGCGTAGGGCACAGACCCCTCTGCCAAGCCTTCATTGATTGCTGTGACCACGTCCAGGTATAGCGGCTCGCCCGCTGCGCCCGCCTCTTTGGTGCGGTCGAGGACAGCGATGACCCGGACCGTAGGCGGCAGGGCTTCCAGGAAGTGCTTCACCGAGAAAGGACGATAGAGGTGAACTTTGACGACGCCCACTTTCTCGCCCTTCTCAGCCAGGTAGAGGGCGGCCTCGCCGGCGGTTTCAGCGCCGGAGCCCATGATGACGATGACGCGTTCCGCGTTCGGATCGCCGACATAGTCGAAGAGATGATACTGCCTGCCAACCAGGTCGGCGAATTTATCCATGGTTTTCTGGA
>JBBITV010000258.1:0-5850 GCA_037440585.1 Chloroflexota bacterium | reverse complement strand
AATCATCCACCACAGTTTGCCCCAAGTCTGGCCCTTTGTCAAGCCAGGGGGCAACCGTCGTGACGCACCGGCGCTTGACGAGTGCCGCCAACCATGCTATACTGACCCAGAACTGAATACTGACTCGACTGAGGTGCCCCGACGCCCGGATGCGGGGGCTACCCAGGGGAAGCCGGTGCAAGTCCGGCGCTGTGCCGCAACTGTAACCTGGCAGATGGCAAATAGCAAATGGCAGATAGCGAATAGCAGATAAGGGACTATCAGCTATCGGCTATCGGCCATCAGCTATCAGCTACCAGCCAGGAAGCCAGAATACCCGCCTCAGCCGAACTCCGATAACCTTCGAGCAAAAGGGGCACGGAGAGATGCGTCACTGTTTGTCCGGTCCCCTTGTCCAGCGGCAAGGGGATTTTTTGCATCTCACGAATGCCCGGGATCGAAAACCATCCCGCAGGCTTCGGAACCTGCGAGAGGGTACTATCTCCGCGGAGGAACGCCATGAAGAGACTGTGGATCCCGGTATGGTTCATTATGCTCATCCTGGTGGCGCGGCAGGCGCACGCCGATCAGCCCGCACCGGCAGGGCTGAACTCGATGCGGGTGATCGTCCATTTTGAAAACGGGACAGAAGCGCTCCGGCGCGTGGACTTTGACGCGCCGCAGATCACCGGCCTGGAGGCGCTAGAACGATCCGGACTGGCGATAGAGACGACGCCCAGCGGCGCAGTGTGCAGTATCGCCGGGCAAGGCTGCCCGCCCAACGACTGCTTCTGTCGCTGTAAAAGCTCCGAGTGTCAATTCTGGAGTTACTGGCACTGGACCGACAGCCGTTGGATTGCATCGCCAGTGGGCGCCAGCCAGGCGCGCGTTGGTGACGGTGCCATCGACGGTTGGCGCTGGGACGATGGCTCGACGCCGCCCGGGTCGGTCTATCTGACGGTGGCAGACCACGCCCTGGCCTGGCTTCGGACGCAACAACAGTCCGATGGAAGTTTCTTTAGCTCAGAAGTGGGTCTCACCGTCGATGCAGTGCTGGCTGGAGCCGCAGCCGGCGCCCGTCCCGAACGCTGGCGCGTTTCCGGTGGCAAGTCGCCTTTGGAGTACCTGGCCAAGGAGGCCGGGCCCTACGCCAACCGCAGCCCCGCCGCAGCGGGCAAGCTGGCCGTGGCCGTCACGGCCGCCGGTGGCGACCCTGCGGCCTTTGGCGGGGTCGATCTCCTGGAGAAAATCCGCAGCCGTTATCAGCCGGCCACGGGCCAGTATGGGAACAGCAACTGGGACCAGGCCTGGTCGATGCTGGCCCTCGGTGCCATATCTGTGAGCATACCGGTGAGCGCTACGGAGCGTCTCAAAGCAACCCAGGAAAGCGACGGCGCATGGGGCTATGCACCGGGCATTGCTAAGGACGTCGACACCACGGCCCTGGCGGTGGAAGCTCTGATTTCCGCTGGCGAGCCGGTGACGTCCACAGCCGTCGCCCAGGCCCTGAACTACTTGCACAACCGTCAACTGCCAGGCGCGGGCTTTCCTGGCGGACAGGGAGACGCCGTCAGTGCCAGTTCCATCGGGTTTGTAGTACAAGGCCTGATCGCTGCCAGGCAGAACCCCTTGGGAAATGACTGGAAAAAGAATGGCAGGACGTCCCTGGAAGCGTTGATTGCCCTGCAAAGATCCGACGGTAGCTTTGCCAGCCTCACTGACCCGAATGATTATCCGGCCACTCTGCAGGCTACGGCCCAGGCGATCCCCGCCCTGTTCGGCCGGCCTTTCCCACTGCGTGGACGAGGCGTCGCGGCACGACAGGCCCTGGATTGGATACGCGCACACCAGAACGCGGATGGCGGCTTTCCGTTCTTCGGTTCAGCTTCCGATCCCGGCGCGACCCTGGATGCCGTCTTCGCCATCGCAGCGGCTGGTCAGAACCCGGATGCCTGGAAGCGGGACGGTGCTTCACCCCTGGACTTTGCAGCCAGCAAGATCGCAAGCTACACCTCCAAAACTGACGCAACCGCCAAGCTCATCTTGGCCGCCGTCACAGCCGAGCGCGACCCGGCGAACTTTGCCGGCACCGACTTGGTCGCGCAGGTCACTCGCAGCTATACCACGACCGGCCAGTACGGCCGCACTGTCTCGGATCACGCCTGGGCGCTGCTGGCTCTGGATGCAGTCCACGACCCCATCCCGCGCCGGGCTCTCGACTGGCTCAAGGCGCAGCAGCAACCCAACGGGGGTTGGGAGTACAGTCAGGGTTTCGGGACGGATACAAATACGACCGCCCTGGTGATGCAGGCGCTAGCGGCGACGGGCGAACCGGTGAATTCGACCGCCGTGCTGAGCGCCACGCGCTACCTGCGCGGACAGCAGAATGGCGACGGCGGCTTCCCTTACACGAAGCCCTCGCCCTACGGTACGGACTCGGACGCGAACTCAACCGCCTACGTCGTCCAGGGCTTGCTCGCTGTCAAGCAGGATCCCATCAGTTGGGCCTGGATGACCTCGCTGACGGCGACCAATACTATCACGCTGACCCAACATGATCCGGAAAGCCGCCTGCTCACCTACCAGAACACCACAGGCGCCTTTCGCTACCAGGCTGCCGTCCCGGGCGACAACTTCCTGGCGACCTACCAGGCAGTACCCGCGCTTCTGGAGCGGCCGTTGCCGGTAAGGCGGCAGACGCTGCGCGTGTATTTGCCCCTGATCATGCGCAGTATGACAACGAATCTCAGGGATTAAGCGAATCTATGTGGTCCAATCCTCTCCCCAGGCTGGCCATTGGGATTTGGTCATTGGTCATTCTTGCTTTGTTCCTGGCTGGCTCCGCCCGCGCCGACGGCCCCCATCGCGCTGGCGTGGTCGTCAGCTTCGGCGATGGCCGGACGCGCAGTGCCTGTGTCTCCTTTGCCGAAGACTCGATCAGTGGAATCGAGCTGCTGCGCCGCGCTGGGTTCAGCCTCATCACTGGCTACGCGGGCGCCGGCGTGTGCAAGATCGACGACCTGGGTTGCCCATCTGATAATTGCTTCTGCCAGAGCTTCGCGCCCCCGTATGCTTACTGGGCCTACTTCCATCTCGGTGGCGACGGGAACTGGTCGTATGCCCAAACCGGCGCGGCGAGCTACCGCGTCCAGGATGGGCAGGTCGACGGCTGGAGCTGGGGGCCGGGTGAGAGCGTGCCTCCGCCGCGTCTGCGATTCGAGCAAATCTGCGTGGCGCCAACGGCTACGCCGACGGCAGCCCTCACTGCTACTTCGACGCCGCCCCCGCCGTCACCGACGCGGCCACCGCCGACGGCTACCCCCCCGCCCGCCACTCCGACGCCGAACCCGCCCACGGCGACTGCGCCTCCCACACAAACGCCGCCAGTGCCGACGGCCACCGTGCTCGTCGCCACGGCGACGGACACACCCAGAAATGGGACGGCGACGGCCACGCGCCGCCCGGCGACGGCTACCTCGAGGCCCACTTCTCAACCTTCGCCGGGCGCCACGCTTATGCCGGTGCTCGCTACTCCCCGGCTGGTCATCTCGGCCACGCCGACGGCCAGCCCGTCACCGACGACACCCGCCGTGCCCACGGCGACTCCGCTGCCTGAAACTGTGACCCCAGCCCAGCCGCCGGCCGCGCCAGTCGCCGTCGCGCCGTCAGCATCACCTGCCGGACAGCCATTGGCCTACGGAGTGTTCGTGGTGATTGCCGTTGCCTTGGTGAGTCTCTTGCTCGCCCGGTCAAGGCTATCGAGGTAGCAACCATGTTTGACCGCAGCAGCACAGAAGTCGCCACTCAGAGACCCGTTTTCCCAGAGAAACTTGCCCTTGAGCGAAGCGAAGGGACGGGTCTCTCTGCCGCCTGTCACCCGGTCGTCTGGCTCCTATGGCTGCTGGCAGCCGCGCTGCCAGCGTTGACCACCCGGAATCCGCTCTACCTGGTCATCGTTCTGCTCGCGGCCGCTCTCGTTTACCAGGCCGTAGCGGCGAGATCGCCCTTCGGTCGCGATTGGCGCCTGGTGCTGCGCTTCGCCTTGACCCTGTGGGCGTTCACCCTGGCCTTCGACGTGCTGACCTGGCACTACGGCGCAACGCCCCTATTAACCCTGCCTGACAACTGGCCCGTGGTCGGCGGTCCGATCACCCTGGAAGCGCTAGCGTTTGGCCTGACAAGCGGCCTGGCGCTGGCAACTCTGTTACTCGTCTTCGCCGCCTTCAACGCCGCCGTCGACCATTACCAGTTGCTGCGGTTGCTGCCACCATTCATCTACCAGGCTGGCCTCGTCACTTCGATTGCCCTGACCTTCGTCCCACAGACCGTGGCCTCACTGCGGGACATTCGGGAGGCGCAAATGCTGCGCGGCCATCGCTTTCGTGGCCTGCGCGACCTGGTCCCACTGCTGCTGCCGCTGCTGACGACGGGCCTGGAGCGTGCTATCCAGCTCGCTGAGTCAATGGAAGCTCGCGCCTTCGCCTATGCCAATGTACCGGCCCCAAGCGAAACCTCTGAGTGGAGTCGAGGCTTTAGCCGGTTTTTTCCCCACCGGCTGAAGCCGCGACTCCAGATTGGTTAGCACCTGCTTCAGCGCTTCGTCCTGATCCTGGCGATCTTAGCCGTTTGTATCGGCTTATTTGCCTTTACCTATTTCACGGCCGCTCGCACCTTCGCTCTCGTCGTGATCCTGATCGGATTGGCCTGTATAGCCCTTGTATTTGTTCAATTTGGTGGGCGGCACCGGCGCACCCGATACCGGCGTAGCCGCTGGCAGCCGCGTGATACGCGCCTGGCCCTGGCCAGCACTGCAACGCTCACCCTAACGCTCGCCCGCCTCTGGCTCGATCCGGCCGCCCTGAGCTACGATCCCTACCCGGCCATCATCTGGCCAGCGTTCGACCCGGTGATTGGATTGAGCCTGTTGCTGCTTGTGGCGCCAGCGTTGCAAAAAGGTACACAGGTACACAGGTAAACAGGTACACAGGGATCGAGCCCTTGTTTCCTGTGTACCTGTGTACCTGTGTACCTGCATGGAGAAGGTAGGTTCCCAATGGCATTGATCGAATTCCATGACCTGTCATACCGCTACCCAGACAGCTCTAAACCGGTACTGGATCGCATCAGTCTGGACATCTCAGAGGGTGAGCTTACTCTGGTCGTGGGGCCGTCAGGGAGTGGCAAGTCGACGTTGTTGCGCTGTCTCAATGGACTGGTGCCACATTTCACTGGCGGCACCCTGGCCGGACAGGTGCAGGTTGCCGGGCGCGATCCGGTCGCATTGGGGCCACGGGGGATGAGCGACGTTGTCGGGTTCGTGCTTCAGGACCCCGAGGCCCAGTTTGTCACCGAAGTCGTCGAAGATGAGCTGGTGTTCGGGATGGAGAACCTGGGTCTGGCGCCCTCTCTGATGCGCAAGCGGGTCGAAGAGGTGCTGGATCAGCTTGGGATCGCCGGGCTCCGCCACCGGCGGGTGAGCACCCTGTCCGGCGGCGAACGGCAGCGCGTCGCCATTGCGGCGGTGCTCACCCTGCAGCCGCGGGTCCTGGTACTCGACGAACCCACCTCGCAACTTGACCCCCAGGCGGCGGAGGAAGTCCTCACTGTTCTGCGCCAGCTCAACCATGATCTTGGCCTGACGGTGATCCTGGCCGAGCACCGGCTGGAACGCGTGCTCCAGTTCGCCGACCGTGTGCTCTACCTGCCCAGCGCCGGGCGACCACTGGTCGCCGGTCCTCCTCGTCTGGTCATACCCCAATCCGACCTGGCACCACCCCTCGTGCGCCTGGGGCGGCAACTTGGTTGGGAGCCGCTGCCCCTGACGTTGAAGGAGGCGCGGGGGTTTGTCTCTCCGACCTGTCGCACCCCCCC
>JBBITV010000257.1:1685-5851 GCA_037440585.1 Chloroflexota bacterium | reverse complement strand
GCGTGCGGAGCGACGTCGGCGATGTGACCGGATCGACGAGCAGCGGCTCTGGCGTCCCTGGGGGTGGACAGGCGTGAGTAGACACCGGTTTGGGGGTAGTTGTGAGGGCGACGTTACCCGCCTGTGGTTGAGGCTTAACAAACCCGGACGGGTCCATTACCATCTCTGGTTCATCGAACCGACCCGGGCTCGCCAGGGCAGGCGTCTCTCTAATCAGGGTCAACATAAGCCACAATAGCCACAAAATCACTCCAACTATACAATAATACAGCCAGTGCGTTCTCATCGATTTGTTCCCCTACGAGTCCCAGAAGAAACCGTGTCTATGAACTCACGCTGGCGGCGAGAACCGGATGTGAATAATATCCCCGTCCCGAACTTCGTAATCTTTCCCTTCCACTCGAACCACCCCATGTTCTCGCGCCGCCGCAAACGACCCCAGCCGCATCAATTCGTCATAGCCCAGCACCTCGGCCCGAATGAAGCCGCGCTCCATGTCGGTGTGGATCTTGCCCGCGGCCGTGCGGACCGGTGTGCCACGGCGCACCGTCCAGGCCCGCACCACCTTGCCACCCGTGGTGGTGAAGAAAGTGACAAGGTCCAGGAGAGCGTAGCCGGCGTGGATCAGGCGGATCAAGCTGGACTCGGACAGGCCGAGTTCCGCCCGGTAGGCCGCCGCTTCCTCGGGCGGCCACTCTGCCAGGTCGGCCTCGCATTGGGCGCACAGTACCAGGACTGGCGCCCCCGCCGCCTTGCCCATCTCCCGCACCACGTCGGCCAGCGGCCCGCCGCCGGGCAGGTCACTCTCGGAGACGTTGGCAACGTAGAGAACGGGCTTGTCGGTCAACAGGGCGACGTCATGCAGCATCTCGTGCTCGGCCTCGGTCAGGTGCAGCGCGCGGACGGGGGTACCGGCCCGCAAGGCATCCCGGACGCGGGTCAGCAACTCGCCCTCGGCGCCGTATTCCTTGGGTTTCGACCGGACCATCGGCATGACCTTTTCCAGCCGCCGCTCCACCATCGCCAGGTCGGCCAGCATCAGCTCCAGGTGGAGGACCTCGATGTCCTGGCGCGGGTCCAATTCGGCTGTGACGTAGGGGATGTCGGGGTCTTGGAAGCAGCGAACCACTATAGCGATGGCATCTACGTTGCGGATGTGTCCCAGGAACTGGTTGCCCAGGCCCTCCCCTTGGTGAGCGCCACGCACCAGGCCAGCGATGTCCACGAACTCGACCGTCGCCGGCACTACCTTCTCTGGCTGGATCAGGCGCGCCAGGCTGTCCAGGCGCCGGTCGGGCACAGGCACCACCCCCACGTTGGGCTCAATAGTCGTGAACGGGTAACTGGCGACTGCCGCGCCAGCCGCCGTCAGAGCGTTAAACACCGTAGACTTGCCCACGTTGGGCAGGCCGACAATGCCAATTTGGAGAGACATATGCCACCTCCGTCAGGTATACAGGTACACAGGTACACAGGTACACAGGTCCCTGTGTACCTGTATACCTGTGTACCTGTGTACCTACTTGCCTGCTTCCGACTCCTCAAAAACCGTTGCCAGGAACTGATCCACCGGGACGTAGTCGTCGGTCAGGATGACCTGGGGGTCGCTGGCCAGGAGGGCGGCGACACGCTCTTCGGGCACGCGCCAGGCTTTGACCCGCTGGACGCCGTCGATCCCCTCGATGGCGTCGAATTCAGACAGGTCGAGGGCACGCTGCGACATGACGACGACGTGAGTGGTGCGCACGTCAGTCTCCCAGGAAAACCCGGCCGGGACCAGGTAGACGTGGGCGAAGGTCAGGCGCGCCGTGCGCAGGTAAGATCGCAAGAACTCAGTGTGCCGGCCGTCGATCAGGTTGACGGCATAGACGCCGTCGTCCGACAGATGGGCCGCCACCAGGTCGTTGAACTCGCGGGTGGTCAGATGGTAGGGAACGGAGTAGTCGTTGAACGCATCGCCCAGGACCAGGTCGTAGCGTTTTTCGCGATCGAGGTTCGCCAGGAACATGCGGGCGTCGACATTGGTCGTGCGGATCAGAGTAGACGAGGACAGGCCCAGGTGGTCGTACGCGGTCTGGGTTACGCCCGGGTCGATCTCGGCGACTTCGAGTTGGCTGTCGGGAAATATCGCTTCCAGGTACTTGGGGAAAGTGTAGCCACCCCCGCCGATGAACAACGCGCGCAAGGGTTGGTGCCGGCGCGCCACGTAACGGGCGATCTCAGCATAAACTTTCTCGTAGGCGTACACCAGCCTGGTCGGGTCAGTCAGCGAGGTGTAGCTGTGAACCAGGCGGTCCAGGATGAGCACCTGGACGAAGGCGCCATCCTCGACGACCTGCTCGCGGACCCTGATGCAGAAATAGTTGGTCTCGCGCAGACAGTTAGACGCCAGCAGGCCCTGCACCTGGGCGAAGATCGAGCTGCCGGCCAGCAACGCAGTGGCGAGGAACAAGACCGGCTGGGGACGGCGTCCCCAGTCGCCCAGCAGCGCGCCGAGCGCCATCAGCACCAGGCTCACCGCCAGTACAATCGTCCGTGTTCCAAACCAGGAGATCAGGAAGAACCCGGTGGCGAACGTGCCCAGGATGCTGCCCAGCGCCGAGTAGGCGTAGATCTTGCCGACGACGTTACCGGTCTTGGACAGGTCTTGCAGGGTAAGCTTGATGACCAGGGGCGAGATGGCACCCAGGATGGCGCTGGGGAGCAGGAAGATCGCGCTGGTGAAGAACAGAATGCGCAGGATCAGCGGCCAGGTGACGGGCGTGCCCGCGTCTCCAATGTAGCGCGTCGTGATCAGGATGCTCAGGCTTGCCAGTCCGGCGACGATGAAGACGAGTCCCAACGTCCGCCGCGACGCGAACCGGTCGGCGACCTTGCCGCCTACGTAGTTGCCCAGGCTGATGCCCGCCAGGATTACTCCGATGACACTCGTCCAGGTGTAGAGCGCCACCCCGACGAACGGGGCAATAAGCCGGCCCGCCACCAGCTCGACGATCATGATGCAGGCGTTGGAGACGAACACGATCAGGTTGGGCCGCCACAACCAATCGCTTCGGTTCAAGGGCAGGAACCTCTTTTGTCAGACTCAACTTGATTATACCCACTGCGGCGGTCTAAAGCAAATGGGGGTTGGGCGGGATTAAGAAGCTTCTTCGATTCGCGCCCGGGCGCGTCCTTGCGCCAGGAGCCGCGCGGTGATCTGTGCCCCTTCCTCGTAAGTGGCGGCGTCCACGCTCTTGCCAAAAGCGTCCTGGAACATCTCTTCGACGCCCTCGGCCGCGGCCGTCGCGTCCACACCATGGAGCTCGGCATACATTTCAATCAGCTTTTGGCGCTGATACCGTGAAACACGGCTGACGCGGCGCACCGGTAGCCGCTCCTCGATCCGGCGCACAGGCGCAAGCCGGGCGGGCGCAGCGGGCTCGCGCTCCTCAGGACGCTCCTGGGCACGGATCATGTCCTCGGCCGAGGCCAGCCCGGCGCCGGGCAGCAGCCCGTAGCCCATCGCTGACAATGCCCGCCCGACGGCCGAGGTCTCGGCCGCCTCCCACGCAAAATCGCGCTCGATGGGTGAGCCGCCCACCCTGCGACTGGTAGCGATGCCGTGTCGCCGCCCGTAAACCTCGCTCACTACGGTGACCATCAACGTCAGGTTCTCGTCCGTATCGACCAATACTACCGGATCCTCGAAGTCCAGCTTCTTCCCCTGCCGGCGGTGGTCCTCGTTGGCCATCGCCAGCTTACCGTCCACAGACATGTAGGCGGCCGGCTCGGTCACCCAATGGCCGTCGACCTGCCGCCGCCGCTCCAGGACGATAACGTAGTCCACAAATTCCTCGTGTTTGACCTGGCCCACTGCCGGCGCCCGCCGGCATACCTCAAGCAATTCTTCGCGCGTCATTTCACTTTCCTCCTCTGCAATTGTTCGCTTTCCAGAACGAATGTTCTCTGTCTAATATTAGCACGAATGTTCGACGTTGTCAAACTGAATTCAGGTCCGGTACACGTAAATCGGCCCGATGGGTTCGAGGGTACCGAAGTTGCGGATGCGGTCGATGTGAGAGGCGCGCACCGGGGTATCGCTGGCCATCAGCAGCAGCCCCCGGGCAGAGTACAGGTCACGCGAGAGGACCATGCCGGGCTTCAGCGACGTCACCTCGATTTTG
>JBBITV010000257.1:0-1625 GCA_037440585.1 Chloroflexota bacterium | reverse complement strand
ACCTTCGGGTCAAAATGGGAGCCGGACTTGCTCGTCAATTCGTCCAACACGCTGGCGTCGTTGCGTTGGGTCGTTGCACCGCGAACGTTGACCGCCCGGTCGTAGGCGTTAGCCACGGCAATGATCCGCGCACCGAGGGGAATGGCCGGGCCAGCCAGGTGGTCCGGGTAGCCCAGCCCATCGAAGCGCTCGTGGTGATGGCGGATCATCAAGCCCGCCAGTTGTAAGTCCTCGATCGCCAGCAAAAGCGCCTGCCCGATGACCGGGTGCTGCCGCATAACCTGGAGCTCGGCCTCCCGCAACTGGGACTCGGGTTTGGCCAGCAATGAATCGGGGATGCCGATCTTGCCAATGTCGTGCAGGGTGGCGGCGATCTCGATCGCCCGCACTTCGTCGGGCGGCAAGTTGAAGCGCTCGGCTACAAAACGTGCGGCCGCGGCCACGCGCTTGGAGTGGCTGCCGACGTAGGCGTCGCGCAGCTCGAGCAGCCCGGCGAAGATACGGATGGTGTCCATGAAATACGCGTCGAGTCGCTCGTAGAGTGTCTTGAGGGTGTTACGTTGCGCCTCGACTTCGGCTGTGCGCTGGGCGACGCGCTGCTCCAGGCTCCGGTTGAGTTGCGCCAACTCGCCGTTTTTGGCCTGCAACTGGGCCGTTAGCGCCCGATTTTCCATAACCAGGTCGTATTGGTCTAGCGCGCGCCGCAGTGTCAGGCGCAGGTCGCCATCGTTCCACGGCTTGGTGATAAAGCGGTACACTTCGCTGCGGTTGATGGCGTCCACGATGGCCTGGGGCTCGGCGTAACCGGTGAGCATGATGCGCACCACGTCCGGCTGGCGCTGGCGGGCCTTCTGCAGGAACTCGGTGCCGGGCATGCGCGCCATACGCTGATCAGACACGATCAGAGCGACCGTCTCGTGCTCCAGAATCTCCAACGCATCTGCGCCGCTACTCGCCGTCAGGATGCGATAGCCGTCAGGACGCAGTGCGCGCTGCAGGGCATTGAGCACGTTCGGCTCGTCGTCTACCAGCAGAATCGTATGTTGCCTGGGTGCCTGACCGTTTTCCTGCGGCGGAATGGTCTCCCCCTCCGCGCCGGCTTCCGTTGCCGGTGACACAATGCGATTAATCATGCGATTGCCTCCACAGACTCACCTCCAGACCTGGCAGGTCCTGAGGTCCATGTACGGGCAGCACTACCGTGAAGGTGCTGCCCTGGCCTACCTGGCTCTCAACCTCGATCCGCCCGCCGTGCTCCTGTACAATGCCGAAGCTGATACTCAGGCCCAGGCCGGTGCCCGTACCGACGTCCTTGGTCGTAAAGAATGGATCAAACAGGCGGGGGATATTTTCGGGCGGGATGCCACAGCCGGTATCGGCAATGGCCACCGTCACCCAGTCGCCCTCCGCGCGCGTGCATATGGTGATTTGGCCTTGTATTTCAATGGCGTGGGCCGCGTTGACCAGCAAATTCATGAAAACCTGGTTCAGGCGCGGCAGGTGGCAGCGCACGGGGGGTAGCTCGCCGTAGTCGCGCTCCACTGTTGCCTTGTACTTGAGCTCGTTCCATACGATCTTGAGCGTGCTGTCCAACCCTTCGTGTAGAGCGGCGTACTTCATCTCTG
>JBBITV010000256.1:0-5856 GCA_037440585.1 Chloroflexota bacterium | reverse complement strand
GGTGGACTGGGGCTCGGCTTCGCGTTCTCCCAGCCTCTAGCCGACTTGCCCGGAGTCGTGCGGATCGGCTTGTTGCTGGTGGCGGGCCTGGTCTATGCCGCGGTGTACATGGGACTGGGCGGCTTCATCGAGGCGGTCCGCCAGGCGATGTACGCCCATGCTTACCAGGAGTTGGAATGAACACCCTCGTTATCACCCGGCTGACGATCCAGGAGGCGCGTCGCCGCAAGCTGCTCTGGACGGCGCTGCTGCTCGGCCTGGCGTTCCTGGCTTTCTTCGGCATCGGGCTCTACTTCATGTACCGGGATGCCGTACAACACATAACTGCTCAGTCCATGCAGCTCAACATCCTGCTCAACTTCGCCCTGATGGCCGGGCTGTACACGGTGAACTTTTTGGTCGTCATGATGGCCGTGCTGACCCCGGTCGACACCCTGTCAGGCGAGATCACGTCGCACACCATCCAGTGTATCGTTACCAAGCCCCTGAACCGGTGGGAAGTGGTGGTGGGCAAGTGGCTGGGCTTCGTCGTGATGCTGTTGCTGTACGTCGCGTTCATGGCCGGGGGGGTAATGCTGATCGTCTACGCAATCACCCGGTACAACGCACCCAACGCCTGGGAAGGCATCGGCCTGATGCTGCTGGCGGGGCTGGTATTGCTGACCGTGTCGATCCTGGGCGGGACGCGCCTGTCAACCCTGGCGAACGGGGTGTTGGGCTTCGGGCTGTATGGCCTGGCGTTCATCGGCGGCTGGATCGAGCAGATCGGGGCACTGGTTCGCAACGAGACCGCAGTCAACCTGGGGATTATGACCAGCCTGGTCATGCCCAGCGAGGCGCTCTGGAAACGCGCGGCCTACCAGATGCAGCCGCCCGTCATCCGCGAACTCGGGGTTACGCCATTCTCGGCGGCCTCGGCCCCCAGCGACGCCATGATCGTGTACGCCGGGCTGTACGTGCTGGCGATACTGGGGTTGGCATTGTGGGCATTTCAGAGGCGAGATCTGTAGTTTTCACAGCCCCTTGATCTGCTTGAGCGCCAGCGGCAGCCGTGGTACCAGGTCTCCGGCAACCACACCGGCATCACCCAGGTCGGAGCGGGCCAGGTCGCCGGCCAGGCCGTGGATGTAGGCACCGGCGACGGCAGCCTCGAAGGGGGCCAACCCCTGGGCCAGGAAGCCGACGATGGCACCGGCCAGCACGTCGCCACTGCCGGCCGTCGCCAGGGCGGGATTGGCGAAGGGGTTGATCGAGGTGCGTCCATCTGGGGCGGCCACCACGGTGTAGGGACCCTTCAGCACCACAACCTGGTTCCACTGCTGCGCCGCCCGCTGCGCTGTCCCGATCCGGTCAGCTTCGACGTCACCAATAGTCCGGCCCAGCAGGCGCGCCATCTCGCCGGGGTGCGGGGTCAGGATGGTCTCGGCCTGGAGCGATTGCCACCATTCGGGGGCTTTGGCCAGGGCATTCAGCCCGTCGGCATCGATGACCAGGGGCGGCAGGTTGACGGGTCTGCCGTCTTCAGGCCGTCCCTCAGCCAGGCGGAAGCCAATTTTCCGGCTGCGCGCAGCTTTCGCCTTCACCCCGAGCAATTGGTGGACGAATTCGACAGCCGGGTCCTCCTGGGTCAGCCCACAACCCAGCAACATTGCCTCGTAATCCTTCACCTTTTCGTTGACGAGCTTGATCCCGTCGGGGGCCAGCACGCCCATATCGGCCGGGAGCAGCAGGTAGGTCGCTTCGGTGAGCCGGGCCGCGACCATGGACTGGATCGCCCGGGCGATGGCCAATGTGACCAGGCCTGTGCCCACCCGGGTCGCGGCAGCGCCGGCCAGGGTCGCCGCCCCTACGTAGTTCACCGATCCCACGATGAGCAACGCCTTACCGAACGTGCCTTTGTGGGCACTGGCCGGTCGCCTGGGCAGAATGGCCGCGATTTCCTCAGGCGTCGCCACTTCCACCTTGAGATCGGCGCCCAACGCCGGATCAGTCCCGATGTTGGCCACGACCAGCTCGCCAACGTATTCGGCGCCCGGAAACAGGTAGAATCCCCGCTTGGGATAAGCAAAGGTCACGGTGATGCCAGCCGGGACGGTGGCCGGATCGACGGCACCGGTGTCGGTGTTAAGGCCCGTTGGCAGGTCAATGGCCACGATGAGGCTGTCCTCGCGGCGCGCCTGGCGGACGACGTTCAGAACGTCTTTCAACAACCCCTCGATGGGCCGCGTCGCGCCTGTGCCCAGGAACCCATCCACAATAATCTCGGCCTCACGGAGCGCCGCGCGCAGGTAACCCAGGTCGGGGTCCTTCTCGGCAGCATAGAGGGGCATATCGCGCTCTACGACGGCGCGGAAGTTCGGGTCGTCGGGCGTATCGCGCCGCCAGGTGTACACGTTGACGCGCACCCCGGCATCGTGCAGGTTGCGGGCGGCGACCAGCCCGTCGCCGCCGTTGTTGCCCGGCCCGACGAGCACCAGGATCGAACTATCTGGGCTGGCCATCGCCGCCTGCACCGTCCGGGCGACAGCCGCGCCGGCCTGTTCCATCATCATGGCGTAAGTGTGGCCTGCGGCATCGCTGGCCCGTTCGATGCGGCGCATTTCTTCGGCAGTGACGACTTTCATAGGGTGTCGACCTCTCAGCACAATTAAGCCACATGCCCCTTATAATAACAGGCATGTGGCTTAAAGTCAACTTTTCACTGCCCGAAACTAATGCCCAAGTCCAGCGCCGTCTGCACCATCTCGCCTTGGGGGTCGACCCGCTTGGGTACCCGCACTGCGTCTCCGATGGGTACTGGCACGATCTCCGTCCCCTGGAGAGCCACCATATGTCCGAAGCCACCGTCGGCGGCCAGGCGGACGGCCGCCGTCCCGAAGCGTGTCGCCAGGATACGGTCGAAGGCGCTGGGGCTGCCGCCGCGCTGCAGGTGGCCGAGCACCGTGACCCGGGTTTCCTTGCCGCTGCACACTACGATCTGACGGCCGATCCGGTCGGCGATGCCGCCCAGCCGGGGTACCGCGCGGCCTTCGCCTGTGTGCTGGAAAACCTGCTTGCCACCGACCGGGGCCGCGCCTTCTGCCACCACGACGATGCTGAACTTGGCCCCGTGCCGCTCCCGCTCCTTGACGCAGGCGCAAATGGCCTCGACGGTGAAGGGGATCTCCGGGATCAGGATCACGTCTGCCCCACCAGCCAAACCCGAGTGCAGGGCGATCCAGCCAGCGTTGCGGCCCATGACCTCAACCATCATCACCCGGTGGTGACTCTCGGCGGTGGTGTGAAGCTTGTCAATGGCGTACGTGGCCGTGTCCAACGCCGTGTCGAACCCAAAGGTGACGTCGGTCAAGGCCAGGTCATTGTCAATGGTCTTCGGCACGCCGACGACAGGCACCCCCAATTGCGCCAGGTCCAGGGCGATACTGAGCGAACCGTCGCCACCGATTACGACCAGTACGTCCATGTCCATCTGGCCGATATGCTCGACAACTTCATGTGAGGCATCGTAGACGATTTCCTGGCCATCGATCACTTTATGGAAGGCGAAGGGGTTGCCCCGGTTCGTCGTTCCCAGGATTGTACCGCCCCGCGGCAAGAGACCCCGCACGTCGGCCAGAGTGAGCTGCCGCGTCCGGCCAGGCTCGATCAACCCTTCGAAGCCATCTTCGATCCCAATAACCTCCCAGCCATGTTGCAGGATCGCCGCCTTGACCACCGCCCGGATGACGGCGTTCAGGCCAGGGCAGTCGCCTCCACCCGTGAGCACCCCAATGCGTCTGATCGCCATAGTCTACCTCCTTGGTCCTCGCCGAGCCGCCAACATTAAGAACGTTTCTTGAGCCAGTATAGCACAGTAGACGTGAAACGTGAAATGTGGGGTGATCAGGCTGGGCAAAGGGCAACGAGCCTCTTGCACTCCCCGCCCGGTTGTAGTATACTATGGCCCACGAGCAGCCGATTTTCGATTTTCGATTTTGGATTTTAGATTGGGTGACCAAATTGGAATCCAAAATCTAAAATCGCTGGCCACACGGAGGTCACCTATGCGCGTCTCCTGCCTGCAAGAGAACCTCGCCAAAGGACTCAGTACTGTCGCGCGGGCCGTGGCGACCCGCAGCACCTTGCCCGTGCTCGGCAATATCCTGCTGGAGACCGACCACTCGCGCCTGAAGCTGGCCGCAACCAACCTGGAGATCGGTATCAATTGCTGGATCGGGGCGAAAGTGGAGGAAGAGGGTGCCACCACTGTTCCGGCGCGCCTCCTGACTGACTTCGTCAATTCTTTGCCGCCGGAACGGATCGATATGGAACTCGTCGTGCGTACGCAGACTTTGCACCTGCGCTGCCTCCGCTATGAAGCCAACATAAAAGGCATTGACGCGAGCGAATTCCCGCTCATTCCTACCGCTGACAGGCTGGACACGGGCTGGCGTATCCGTATCGCACCCGATCTGATTCGCCAGATGATTACCCAGGTGATCATCGCGGCGGCCACCGACGAGACCCGGCCTATCCTGACGGGCGTCCTTGTCCGGTTCGAAAACGACCAGCTCACCCTCGCCGCAGCCGACGGGTTCCGCCTCTCGGTGCGCACCGCCAGGCTGGAGGAAAGTGTGCCCGCGCCGATTAGCGTCATCGTTCCCGCCCGCGCCCTGGCTGAGCTGGCCCGGATTTCCGCCGACGAGCAGAATCCGATCGAGCTGATCATTACTGAGAGCCGGAACCAGGCTCTGTGCCATCTCAGCAATGTTGACCTGGTATCGCAACTGATAGAGGGCAACTTCCCTGACTACCGGCAGATCATCCCGAAGGGCCACGCCACGCGCACCGTCGTAGACACCCGCGCCTTCCTGAATGCTGCCAAGATCGCTTCTTTCTTCGCCCGAGATGCGGCCAACATCGTCCGTCTGAAAATGGAGCCGGGTGGGGATTTGACGCCTGGACAGTTGACCGTCGCCGCGACCTCCGCCGAAGTGGGCGACAACGTGAGCCAGATGGAGGCTAACATTGAAGGTCAGGAGCTGGAAATTGCCTTTAACGCCAAGTATCTTATGGAAGTCCTTAACGTCGTTGATGCACCTCAGGTAACCCTTGAGACCAATACCAGCTCAAGTCCGGGCGTAATCAAGCCCGTAGGGTCCCAGGACTTTACACACGTGATCATGCCGATGCACATCACACGCTGAGGCAACGTCTCATGATCGCCGAAGGCCCTGGGACGTGCCCGGGGCCTTTCGCTATATGTTTGTATGGTAATCGGTTAATTTCTCGCGAAACACCTGAGCGGTCGATTCGTTGTAGTAGAACAGGTTGAACCGTATGCGTAAGATTTGCGTATAATACATAGTCTACTGTTTGGCAATTATCATTATTATAGATCGTGGTGATCAAGGTAGTAACAGATGGAAAGAATGAAGAAGAATCGTCAAGTAGTACACATGACAGCACAACCTGTCCGACGGCAATTGCGGAAGAGATATAAGTGGACAGAGATGGTCGATCCCGAGGACTTGCTGGAAATGCAACAGGATGGCTTGCAGGCCCTGCCTTGGGATGAGCTTCAGGACGATACGGCCAAAACAGAGCTCCAGGGCATCGATCTGGTGGGCACGGATTTGGCCGATGACGCCGAGCTCAACTTCGACTTGGGGGCAACGATTGACGCGCCCCAGCCATTGCGACCGCTCGATTTTGACGGCGAAGCCAGCGACGACGTTATGCAGCTTTACATGCGCGAAGTGGGTCGTGCTGGCCTGCTTTCGGCTGAAGAGGAAACGGAACTCGCCAAGCAGATGGAGCGAGGCCAGAAGGCGCAGATGTCCCTGGCCACCGAGAAGGATCCGGACCGCCGCGCAC
>JBBITV010000255.1:0-5864 GCA_037440585.1 Chloroflexota bacterium | reverse complement strand
GGCTAACCGGAAAGAGCCACCTCAACCGCCGAAGGGCGGCAGTGGAGTTCCCGGAAGGTCGAACGGGGAGAACAGAGGCTAGCAGAAAGTCGGGAAGCTGAGTAAGTTACTCGGGGCTTAACTGTTTATGGGCCTCGTGGTTTTATAACCATGGGGCCCTTTTTAGTTCGTAGTGCGCGCTTTAGCGCGCGTTAGTTGCGTGAGCCAGGGTGAAACTGTGGCGCTCAAGCGCCTACTACGAACCTTTGGAGGGGGTTGGATGGTAGACCGCCGGCTTCAGCACCCCGATGAACGGCAGGTTCCGGTAATGCTGCCTGTAATCCAGGCCATACCCGACGACAAAACAGTCTGGCAGATCGAAGCCTTTGTAGGCGATTGGGATGTCGATCAGGCGGCGGACTGGCTTGTTAAACAGTGCGCACACTTCGAGGCTGGCTGGCGCCATTGCCCGTAAATGGCGTAGAATATAGCCCAGGGTCAGCCCGGTGTCTATCATATCTTCGACGAACAAGACATGCCGGCCTTCTATCGGGGAGTCGAGATCCTTGACGATCCGCACCACGCCGAGCGTGTGCGAGGCCGGGCCATAGTGTGAGGTCGCCAGGTAGTCGACACTTACCGGGATCGTGATCGCCCGCAGTAAGTCGGCCATGAAGATGGCCATGCCTTTCAGGATCCCCACCAACAGTAAATCGCGTCCGGCGTAGTCTTCGGAGATTGCAGTTCCGAGCTCCTGGACGCGCGTCTGAATGCGGTCAGTCGGAATCAGGATTTCGGCGATATCATCGGCGCAACAATGAGAGAACGTAGTCATGGTCTGGTTAGCACGCTACTATCAGGTGCGACGCACCTCCCAGGTGCGTCGCACCTATTCCGCACCTATTCTGCTGCTTCGAACTCCCAGTCGTCCACAGCATGGCGCTGAACCAGAATCTCGGGCGAGCCGTCACTGGGAGCCAGGCCGAAGGCGGCCATGTCCCAGTTGACGACACGCCCTGTCAAGGTCTCGCCGGTCCAGATGGACACTCGCACCGGCCGGCCGGAGCGCCAGGCTTCATCCAGGAACACGCTCAGGGCTTTGCGGTAGCGCCCCTGGTAGCGACGCAGGTCCTCCACGGGGACCTGAAAGTACGCGGCCAGCCGCTCGATGGTCTTGTCGTCGCCGATCTCGCGGTAGCGCCGTTCGATCTGGGCGACGAGGTTGGGCGCAGACAGCCCGGCTCCCAGGCCCACTTCGAGGCACGTTGGCCCTCCCCGCAAGGCGCGCAGCAAGCGCAGATAGTCACCCAGGCTCATAACTTGGCCCTCCGGTAGTAGGCAATCGCCAGCTTCTGCAAAGAGAGCTCGTCACCGCTGTCCACTTCGCGGATGGTGATCACGTAGGGGCTGAAGCCGGTGACCGCCCCGGTCAGGATCCGGCCGTCGAACAGGGTAAAGGTGAGCGGCACACCTGCCTGTTGCTGTTGGGTTAGATATTCCAGTTCGTAGGCGTCGATGGCCTCGGGGAGGTAGGCGCGGTGCCGCGTTTCGGCCGGCAACCGGGCGCCGCGCGATTGGGCAATGCGTCCCTGAAACTCGCCCAGCCAGCGGCTGGCTTCTCGTCGCGTGAGTTGCTCCAGTGGCGTGCCGATCTCCCGTTCGAGCGCCTCGCGATCCATTCCCAGGACCATTGCCACCCGCTCCAGGTGCCGCAATTGGTTCTCGTGCGCGGGAGCCTCCACCCGCGCAGGCTTGGGAGCTGGGGTCTCTTCCCGCTTCTCGACAGGCTTTTCCGGCGCTGGCCCCACGGGCGCTATAGCCTCGGGCGAGGGCGGCGCCTCGCGCTTCTTTTGCCAGACGGTCAGCGGGCGGATGGTCCCCGGTTCGACAAACAGTGCTCGCGCCAGCTTGGTCAGGTGTGCCTCAGGGATGGTCTGCTTGCCGTTCTCGTATTGTTCCAAGAGGCGTGACGAGATGCCCGTTTTCGAGCTCAGTTGCCCGATAGACATCCCCTTGCGCTTTCGGATATCTCGCAGGTTATCCATAGGGTTCAATTCTCCTCCTGTCTTGCCAGGCGCCGCTGTAGCTCGTAGAGTTTGTTAAGGGCCTCGAGCGGGGTCATCGAGTTGATGTCGAGCTGCTTAATTTGCTCGACAATCGGGTGCGGCGGGGCGAAGAGTGACAACTGCCAGACTTCGGGCTGCGACCCGGCAGGGCGGCGCTGAGTTGGCAACTCAACGCCGGTCCTGGCGGGCGTCCCGGGCGCACGGGTTGCCCCTTCAAGGTCCTGGAGCAATTCCTCGGCCCGGTGGATCACGGCGCGTGGCAGACCGGCCAGCCGGGCGACGTGGATACCATAGCTCCGGTCGGCGCCGCCAGGCACGATCTTGTGCAAGAAAATGACCCGGTCGCCTTCTTCGGCGACGGCGACATTGTAATTATGCACGCGTGGTAGCGAGTTGGCCAGCTCCGTCAACTCGTGGTAATGGGTAGCGAAGAGGGTTTTGGGCCGGAGGTGCGGCGCGTTGTGCAGGTATTCGACGACGGCCCAGGCGATGGAAATGCCGTCATAAGTGCTTGTGCCGCGCCCAATTTCGTCCAGAATCACCAGGCTGCGCGAGGTGGCATGGTGGAGAATGTTGGCGGTTTCCACCATCTCGACCATGAAGGTGCTCTGCCCGGCCGCAATCTCATCCTGGGCGCCGATGCGGGTGAAGATGCGGTCGACCAGACCGATGCTGGCGGAATCGGCGGGGACAAAGGAGCCGATCTGGGCCAACAGAGTGATGATGGCGACCTGGCGCAACATCGTACTTTTCCCGGACATGTTTGGGCCAGTCAGAATGTGAATATCGCCACCGGCGAGGTGGATATCGTTGGGGACGAAGGGCTCCTCGCGCAGGGAAAGCTCGACAACCGGGTGGCGACCCGCCTGAATGTGGATCACGTCGTCTGTCGTCAGTTTTGGGCGCACGTAGTTGTTGCGCAGGGCGACTTCGGCCAGGGCTGCATAGACGTCCAGGTGGGCCAGGGCCCGCGCCGTCGAGAGCAGCCGGTCCGCCACAGCCGCGACCTGGTCCAGCACCTGGCGGAAGATGCGGCTCTCCAGCTCGACGATGCGCTCTTCGGCGTTCAGGATCAGGGCCTCGTATTCTTTTAGTTCCGGGGTGATGTAACGCTCGGCATTGACGAGGGTTTGCTTGCGAATGTAGTCCACCGGGATTAGGTCGCGGTTGGCGTGGCTCACCTCGATGTAATAGCCAAAAACCTTGTTGAATCCTACCTTTAGCGACCGGATGCCTGTTCGGTCCCGTTCGACTTTTTCCAGGCCGGCCACCCACGCGCGGGCGTCTTTGATAGCGGCGTGAATGCCGTCCAGCTCTGCTGAGAAACCCGGCGCGATCACGCCCGGCGTACCGAGGGTGGCCGGCGCATCCTCGGAGATCGCCTGGCCGATGAGGGAGACGACGTCGTCGCAGGGACTCAGGGGAACTCGGAGGAACTCGGAGGAACTCGGAGGAACTGATGAGACTGAGCTTCCCTGAGTTCCTTTGGCGAGCAAACTTCTTATCCCAGGCACTGTCTCCAGTCCCCTTCTCAGCCCCAACAAGTCTCGCGGAGTGGCGATGCGCTGGAGTACCCGGTTGGTCAGGCGTTCCAGGTCGCCGATCTCTTTGAGCCGGGTGCGTAGCTCGGTGCGGAGCAGGGTGTCGGCGTGCAGGGCGGCGACGGCGTCAAGACGCGCATTGAGTGCAGTTATGTCGAGCAGTGGCTCGTTGAGCCACTGGCGCAGAAGGCGGCCCCCCATCGCGGTAACAGTCTGATCGAGGACGCCGAGCAGGGAGCCACGAACAGTTCCGCCACGAATCGTCTGCGTCAGCTCCAGGTTGCGGCGCGTGGCGGGATCCAGGTTCATGAATTGGGCCGTCGAGTAGGTCGATAGCCGGTTGAACTGGGCCATCGCGCCCTTCTGGGTCTCGGCCAGGTACTGGATGATCGCCCCGGCGGCCTGAATGGCCAGTGGCAGGCGTTCACAACCGAAACCCTCCAGGGTGTGCACCCCGAAATGTTCCAGCAATGCCCGGCGGGCTGTGTCAAGATCAAAGTGCCAGCGGGGGTAGGGGGTAAAACGTGAGGAACTCAGGGGAACTCGAAGGAACTCGGAGGAGCTCGGAGGAGTTGAAGCGCTCAAGTTCCCCTGAGTTCCCCTGAGTTCCTCTGAGTTCCTCCGAGTACCGTCAGTTCCCTCAACCAGTACTTCCGCTGGCTGCAGGCGCTCCAGCTCATGGCGCACGCTGGCGCCAGCGTCCTCGCCGCTCAGTTGGGTCGTCGCAAACTCTCCCGTCGTGATGTCGGCGTAGGCCAGGCCGGCGCGCGTGCCGTCGATGACCACGGCGGCCAGGTAGTTGTTGCGCTTTTCATCCAGCAGCCCCGGCTCGACGACGGTGCCCGGCGTCACGACCCGTGTGACGGCGCGCTCCATGAGTCCTTTGTTCTGATCGTCGCCGGTCTGCTCACAGATCGCGACCCGGTAGCCCTTGCCGATCAGGCGGGCGACATAGCTATCGACGGCGTGGTGGGGGACGCCAGCCATCGGAGTACGATAGTCCTTGCTAATGGGGCGGGAGGTGAGCACCAGATCCAACTCGCGGGCAGCGATCCTGGCGTCGTCCTCGAAGGTCTCGTAGAAGTCACCCAGGCGGAAGAAGACGAGAGTATCTGGGTATTGTTTCTTGATTGCCTGGTACTGTCGCCACATCGGGGTGGACATGAACCGGCTTGTCTCCTGGGGGCAGCGATTTGTGGGGTAAATTATACCATGATGTACAATTACCCTGCAACATGGTCACGTTCCCTTTTTGACTTTCGCTGCTGTCTTGGGCTATACTTCCGTGGGGGCGGGAGCGGACAACACACGCCCGTTCCTACAGAGGAGCGAATCTGCTATGGCCAAAAAGCAGCAAGCCGATGTAACCCAGAGCCTGACACCCCAGTCACCGGCCGCCGCGCGCCTGCCGGAGATCATCCGCCGGTTGTGCGACGCCCATCCTGACGCCCGCTGCGCCCTCGACCACAACAACCCCCTTCAACTCCTCGTTGCGACCATCCTCTCGGCCCAGTGCACCGACGAGCGGGTGAACCAAGTAACGCCCGCCCTGTTCAAGAAGTATCCCACGGCGGCCGCCTTTGCCCAGGCGGATCGGGCTGAACTTGAAAAAGCCATTCACTCGACGGGGTTCTATCGACAAAAAGCCCGCTATATTCAGGAAGCGTGCCGCATCATCGCCCATGAGTACGACGGCGAGGTGCCGGCGGACATGGCCGCCCTGCTGGAGATGCCCGGCGTCGCCCGCAAGACGGCGAATGTGGTGCTCGGTGTCGCCTTCGGCATCGGCGAAGGCATCGTCGTGGATACCCACGTCAGGCGCCTGGCAGGACGCCTGGGTCTGACCACAGAATCCGACCCCGACAAGATTGAGCGCGACTTGATGGCCTTGACGCCCCGCCAAGATTGGATCGACCTGGGGCACTTGCTGATTTTCCACGGCCGGCGGGTGTGCCATGCACGGAAGCCGGATTGCGCCAACTGCGTGCTGAACCATTTGTGTCCGTCGGCGTTGGTGTAGATTAATTCGCCTGTGGGAGTATTTGGACCACGAAGACGCGGGGGTTCACGAAGGGTCGCCGCCGGGGCTATCACCTTCGCGTCTTCGTGCTTCGTGTTCTTCGCCTCCTTCGTGCCTTCGTGGTCCAGACTTTTAGGGGTACTCACCCCCACTTGCCAAAACACTGGTTATCTGGTACACTCAAATTATCTTTCCCGACGAATGTGTAGAACTCGGTTCGAGAGTTAGCAGTTCCTCTTGTTTTGCCCGTTTTCCAGC